>NZ_JAMPKJ010000027.1 GCF_039962115.1 Funiculus sociatus GB2-C1
AAAGCGCCGTTTTGCTGTCAATGCCCTCAATCGAGAAGCGACCGGCAAGCGCAGTCTACGGCAGAAGTCAAAGCAGGCTGCTATGGATGATACCTATATGCTAACGGTATTAGTAGCTGCACTACCCGAGCCCATTGAAAACCTAGACCCTATCTGTAAATAGCGTTTGAGGTGCGCTTACCCTGCATCGAGACGGCTTACCTTCGCCTCATAAATCAGCCACCAAGAGATTAACCCAAACCCAACGATGGCGCTCCCTGCGAGAACAGCAGACAATAGAGCAATTCGGATACGGAAGGAACGCAACTTCACTGTTGAGACTCTGATTGCCGAAACCGATAGCCAACGCCGCGAATGCTTTCAATCCAACCCGCGCCACCGATGGAATCAATCTTTTTGCGAATGCGTTGAACGCACACATCTACGACGTTGGTATTGGGATTGAAATCGTAGCCCCAGATATGTTCTAAGATTTGCGTTCGGGTGAAGACTCGTCCAGGCGATCGCATTAGATATTCCAAGAGGTTAAACTCGCGGGTGGTGAGTTCAACTATATGTTGATTGCAAGTGGCTTCTCGCGTGATGCGATCGAGCTTTATGGGGCCAACGCAGACTAGATTTTGGCGATACTCCGAAGGAGTCGCTCCGCGATCGCCCGCACTCCGACGCACGACGGCATGAATACGGGCAACAAGTTCTTCAACGAAAAATGGTTTCGCTATATAGTCGTCAGCACCCAAATTTAGCCCCTCAAGTCGGTCATCCAATTCATTACGAGCAGTCAGCAAAATTATCGGCACATTCTGTCCTTTCCGACGCAGGTTTTTGAGGATGGACAAACCATCTTTTCCCGGCACCATTATGTCAAGTACAAGCGCGTCATACTCGTTATCCAAAGCGCGAGTATAGCCCTCGTCTCCGTTATCGCAGTAATCGACAACAAATCCTTGTTCCTTCAATCCAGCTTGGACGAAATTGGCAATTTTTGCTTCATCTTCAACAAACAGAATATGCACAGTTTCTCATGCGATTGAACGGCTTGGGAGGTTTATCCAGTTTAACTAAATGATTCGTGAAGGCGAGATACCCGACTTCTCCAAGAAGTCGAGTATCTGAACCAGTGGCATCTCACAATAGCCGATATGATCGGAGGATGACCCGGCAAGAAACCCGAACCCAAAACACAAGCAATGGTCAGAACACCTCCTCATCAAAAACCTTTGCCAATTCCACCGCTCGAAAGTGGCGATCGCCTAAATCGCTATGAATTTGAGCGACGCTACAATGCCATGCCCCATCTCAGGAAAGCTGAACTGATTGAAGGAGTTGTTTACGTGTCTGCTGCCAGGGGTTTTAGAAGTCATGCTCAACCTCACGGAAATTTGATTGGTTGGCTGGGCAATTACAAAGTTGCGACACCTGGTATTGAGTTGGGGATTGAACCCACCGTTCGTTTAGATTTGGACAATGAACCTCAACCCGATGCGGTGCTGATGATTGAGGAACAAGCTGGAGGTCAGGCGCGGCTGAGTGAGGATGATTATATAGAGGGTGCGCCAGAGTTAGTGGCAGAGATTGCAGCGAGTAGTGCAGCGATCGATCTAGGTAATAAAAAACGAGCCTATCGTCGCAATGGCATTAGAGAGTATATCGTTTGGCAAGTGTTTGAGCAGAAACTCGACTGGTTTTATTTGCAAAAAGGGGAGTATGTTCCACTGCCAGCTGATGAGCATGGGGTGGTTCGGAGTCAAGTGTTTCCAGGTTTGTGGTTGGCAGTGAATGACTTATTAGCAGGGAATATGGGACGAGTGCTAGCTGTGTTGCAGGAAGGTTTAGCTGCACCAGAACATACGGCATTTGTGCAGCAGCGATCAAAGTAGTAAGTGTTAAACGTTGTTAAACTATCCCAAATAGCTGTATGAGCAAACGCTTATGTTGTGGCAACCGATAGAAGACTTACCGTCAGACTGGAAAAATTTGGCAAGTTCTGAGTTGCCGCCTCTAGTCACTGTTTGGAACGAGCAGGCAGATCGTCTGCGTAAATCTGGTGAGTTCCAAACTTTTAACGAGAAGCTACGTAGGGAAATAGCTATTGAAACTGGGATAATTGAGCGTTTATACACTATAGATCGCGGCATTACTCGTTTATTAATTGAACAAGGAATTAATGAGGCTTTAATTCCTCATGGAGCCACAGATCGTCCGGTCAAGCAGGTGGTTTCTCTTATTAAGGATCAAGAAGCTGCAATTGAAGGATTATTCGATTTTGTAGGCGGACAAAGAACACTATCAACCTCTTATATAAAGCAGTTACATCAACTCCTAACTCAGAGCCAAGACAGTACGGAAGCTCTAGACCCACTTACAGAAAAAATATTTCGTGTCTCTTTGATAAAGGGCGACTGGAAACGTCAACCTAACAATCCTCTGCGACAAGACGGCACTGTTCATGAGTACTGTCCTCCTGAGCAGGTTGCATCCGAGATGGACACATTGATTGCACTACATCATCAACATCGTGACCAAAAAGTTCCTCCTGAGATCGAATCAGCGTGGTTGCATCATCGATTTACACAAATTCACCCATTTCAAGACGGAAATGGTCGTGTTGCTCGTTGTCTAGCTAGTTTGGTCTTTATTCAAGCTAGTTGGTTTCCTTTGGTTCTTACCCGTGATGATCGAGCAGTGTATATCGCAGCCTTGGAAGAGGCAGATCAAGGAAACCTATCCAACTTAATTAGTCTCTTTGCCAAGAGCCAAAAGCAAGCTTTTCTCAGAAGCCTTGGCTTATCGGAGCAAGTTCTATCAGAAGGACGACGAACTCAATTTATTATTTCCTCCATTGCTGACAAATTGAAACAAAATCAGTCAGCGTCTATTCAGGAGCGGTGTAATAAGGCTGAAAGCTTTGCCTCAAGTTTATTTGATATAGCTTCTGATCGCTTACAAGACGTTGCTGAGGAAATTAAGCTATCTGTCCAGAATTTTATAACGGATCCACAAGTTTTTGCGGTTTCTGCTCGTGTTGGCGACCCTCGCTCATATTACCATCGCTACCAAGTTGTGGAAACAGCTAAGCAGTTGGGGTACTTTGCCAATCTTCGCAACTACCACACCTGGATTCAATTAGTCATTAATGTAGAAACATCAACAACACTTCTTCTTTCATTCCATGTTCTTGGACATGAATACCGAGGGTTACTCGTATGCTCTGCATGTGCCTACCATAGAGAGGATGCTGAGGAGGGTGAACGAAATATTAGTGATATTCAGTCTTTAACAGATTCTCCATTCCAGTTTTCCTATGCAGATGAAGAACAGAATTTGATAGAACGTTTCAAGCAGTGGCTAGAAAATGTAATTTTGTCAGGCTTAGAGTATTGGAACAACAGTATTTAAGCAAGGTAACACAGTAATTGCATGAG
The DNA here is from genome assembly GCF_039962115.1 of Funiculus sociatus GB2-C1. Lineage (NCBI taxonomy): Bacteria > Bacillati > Cyanobacteriota > Cyanophyceae > Coleofasciculales > Coleofasciculaceae > Funiculus > Funiculus sociatus. The sequence goes on from NZ_JAMPKJ010000027.1 coordinate 3,426, forward strand.
AAGTGACGCGGCATAATCCCATTGTTCTGCCTTGCACTCATGGCAGAACTCGTGTTTTGGACTTGACCTCAAACATCAAATTGGGACTAACAGAGCATAGTCTTGTGTTGTTCGGCGCGATCGCTCTACTTTTGCTTCTTCAATCAATCTAACTGACACAGAACTTCATGAATGATGAATTTTCAAGTTCTGGGAGTCGCTGGACTGGTCGGCGAAGGCTTTGAATTCAATCGCATCGTGACTGCAAAAGAGGCGCACGTCGTTACTGCGATCGCGCGATAATGCACGCAGCCGATCTTGATTGTGGAGCCTCGCCTCGCGATCCACCTCCATCATCCATTGGTAAAACCGCATTCCCGGCGTGCAACGTGGCTCGGAGGAGTCCATCTCATGTCGGTAAAAGTAGGCATCGCCTGCATTCAGGAGCCAACCCTCTGCTGTCTGGATGGCAATGCCAGCATGACCCCGAGTGTGACCAACAAGCGGAACTAGGAGAATCTCTGGCGGTAGTCCCTCAAGATCGCGCACAGCCTGGAAGCCGAACCAAGGTTCGCCCCCCGGCGAATAGAACTTCCAGCGTTTTACCTCGTCCCACTGGTCTGGACGATAGCGCTGGGTGGTAATGAAGCCGTGCCGATCCTGCGCTGCGTCAATTTCAGTCTGCATTACGTGTACCGTTGCTTCAGGGAAATCCTCCAGCCCACCAGCATGATCGAAATCGAGGTGAGTAAGCACGATATGGCGCACGTCGCGTGCGGAAAATCCTAGTTGCTCGACCTGAGCGATCGCTGTGTACTTGCGATCAAACTGGATACCATTGAAATGAATAAAAAACGGGCTGAGTCGCGCGTAAGGCGAGTTGACATCGCGCAGACCAAAGCCAGTATCGATTAGAACAAGTCCCTGGTTTGTCTCCACAAGCAAGCAGTGGCAGACAAGGCGAGCTGTCAGACCGCGACTGAAGCCATCAAAGAGCGCCCCACCGACCGGACACATACAGCCACAATTGAGATGATGAATGTGCATAAATGTTCTGCTTTAAACTACTTCTTGCCTACGGGTATTGATGTCTGCACCTCATTCGACGCTTGCATTTGCTTCGGTCGGTATGAGAATGCCTGCCAAAACGCCTTTACATACAACAGATGAGCAGGAAGGCACTGCGTGCGTTACTTGTTAGCCGAGTCAGATTCAGTCATCTGACGATGCAGTTCAGCCTTGAGCGTATCAGGCAAAACCTTGCTTACATTGCCCTGAATCTTCGTCAGGAGCGAACCGGCGATGATGTGATCCTTGCCTGCCATTAGGGCATCGAAACCCTGTTTGGCGACTTCAGCCGGGTCATCGTTCTGTTTTGTACCCACCGTGGTGTCGTCCATTCCCGCACGATGGAAGAAGTTGGTATCGGTTGGCCCAGGCATGAGTGAGGTAACAGTGACGCCTGTATCCTTTAACTCGTTGCGTAGCGCTTCCGAGAAGGAGTGTACAAATGCTTTGGAAGCCGCGTAGACTGCTTCAAAGGGCCCTGGCATGATGGCAGCAATTGACGAACTGAAGAGGATTCGACCCTTGCCGCGCTCGACCATATCTTTCACTACCCGTTTGGCAAGATGCACAGATGAAACGACGTTCAGGTTGATGAGATTCAGCTCGTCCTTCAGGTCAGTCTCGCGGGCGAAATCACCGCCGACACCAACCCCTGCATTTATCGCGATCGCATCTACCGATCTGCCAGTCGCCTTAATCTGATTGTAGAGTGTCTCAACACCGTCATAAGTAGCAAGATCAGCTTGCACCGTCTCGACCTTGGCACCCATTCCCTCAAAGGTTTGAGCAGCTTCATCAATACTCGATCCGGTGGCTGTGACGAGGAGATCAAAGCCGTTTTGGGCGAACTGTTTGGCAAGCTCGTAACCGATGCCCTTGGAGGCACCTGTCACGACAGCCAGAGGTCGGTTCGACGAACTGTTCATAACCATTTAAACTCCTGTGGGACTTCTCCACGCTAGGAAAGCTGTGGATTGTGCTTCTTTTTCGCTACCAGACAATCTGCGCGAATGCGATCGCAACTCTTACTAATCCTAGGAAGACATCTGTGCGATCGCGTCTTTCCAAGGAAGTATGGCTGTTGTGTGTTTGGGGTTACTTTCCTAGAGTTCACGCGATTGCCTACGGTTCAGATCCCCGACATCTTAGAAATGTCGGGGATCTGACCTTCACTAGCTCGAATTACAAAACTGTAATTTAGACGAAGGGCAAGCTGTAATTTTGGTTGAGCTTAATTGAATTTATAGACACGTTTCGAGATTCAACCAAAGGAGAAAGCTTGTGATAAATACCCGCCGACTGCTGGCAGCGATCGCAATTCCTGTTCTAGTTGGGACGTTTGGATTTGTAACTTTGAATCAGGCAACGGCTCAATCGCCCAACCAACAGGCGCAAAACTCATCCCAGCCGAATCAACAACAGCAGGGACAGGGACGCAGACGAGGGCCAGATTTTGCCGCTGCGGCTCAGAAATTGGGCATTTCAGAAGCTAAGTTGAAAGAAGCACTGGGAGTGCCAGCGAATCCTACACCGGGACAACGCCCGCCTCGTCCCGACTTTAAGGCTGCGGCGGCAAAACTCGGCATTACCGAACAACAACTGGTTGATGCGTTGGGAGTTCCGCCGCGTCGCCCACGTCCAAATTTTGCAGCCGCAGCGCAGAAACTGGGCGTATCAGAAGCCAATTTAAAGGCAGCGCTTGGGGTTCCGGCAAATCCACCGACTACGCCGCCTGCACCGGGACAGCGCCCACCCCGACCCAACTTTAAGGCTGCGGCTGCAAAACTCGGCGTTACAGAAGAGCAACTGGTAAATGCGTTAGGAATTCCGCCCCGTCCTCCTCAAGATGGCAACCAACCAGACGTACCTCCTCCTCCTCAGTAATAAGCTTAAGCTCAAGCCAATTTAGCAACCTGTTCATGGATGCGACCAAGTTTTCAGGTCGTGTCCCTGACATCTTGGGTGAGATGTTTCTCATGTTGATATCTTGCGCCAGTCACAATAAGCCCCAGCGATTAGAAATCGCGGCTAAACAAACCAAGTCCGCCTGCGCGGACTGTAGAGACGCGAAATTTCACGTCTCTACATTTAAAGGGTTTTGAAACCCGCGAAGGCGGGTTTTGTGTGTGTAGACGCGGTTTCAACCGCCCAGTAAATTGCGATAATTCTATTGGGAGCAGATGCAATGAAAAAAGACCGTGCAAAAATAATTCCCGTAGCCTCCATGCTGAAGCGACGAGAGGTGCTTGGCTTCCTAGTGGGAACAGCCGCCGTATCGCTTATTGGATGCTGGCGCGGACAGTCTACCTCAGCAAAGCCGATAGGTACATCAACTCAGACACCAAATCGGAAAGCGATCGCGCAAACTCCGACCTGCGTGGCCAAACCCCAACAAACGGAAGGGCCATATTTTGTCGATGAGAAGCTTAACCGTTCTGATATCCGCTCAGATCCATCGAACGGTGCGGTAAAGCAGGGAGTACCGTTGCGTTTGGTGTTTCGTGTCTCTGGGATTGATGGTAGCGCCTGTACACCTTTGAGGGGTGCGACTGTAGACGTTTGGCATTGCGACGCGCTGGGCGTATATTCGGATGTTCGAGACTTCAACGGGGATACGCAAGGGCAAAAGTTCCTGCGCGGCAATCAGGTGACAGATGCAAATGGGACTGCGGAGTTTGTGACGATTTACCCTGGTTGGTATCCAGGCAGAACGGCTCACATCCACTTCAAGATTCGCACCGATTCTGCGTCCGGGCGGGGTTCTGAGTTTACCTCGCAGCTTTACTTTGACGATGCTCTCACGGATCGAGTCCACGCACAGCCTCCCTATGCCGCTAAGGGACAGCGCACCCAGAGGAACGATGGAGATAGCATCTTTCAAGATGGTGGCGATCAACTGATGCTCCAGCTTACCCAAGATGCACAAGGCTACGTGGGAACCTTCGATATTGGGCTTCAGAGGACTTGAGCGAGCGGATTTTACTTATAAGCGATCGCATTCTTCATAATCCCTGAGTTGATAGAACGCGATCGCCCAAAACGCCCAACTCACTCACGACGAAACACAATGGAGTGGCTGTGGGATGGGATTGATGTCCTCTAGCCGTTGCACAATTGTATCAATTGGCTCTCCATCAGATGGAAATAAGGCTTGCTGTAGCCCTAACGCTTCCACTCCTTGAAAGAGTTCGGTTTTTAAAACAAATCTCGTTGCGTCATCTCCTACCATGTTTTAATGTTCCACTTTCATACTTTGGGGAAAGCATACATATATTTAGAGAATAGTTACCCTTGGCTAGGATAGTTCGGGAAGATGACTTATCTGGTGCAGCCGACTTTAGGTCATGCCAGTCTCATCATTAAAAGTAAGAAGACTAATTCAGTGGATTCTAAGCTACGCTAGGTCATGTAAGCGTTGCTACTAGGCTTCGTGAACTTCATGTTCGTCCACAGGGAGGCAGTAGCCTTCTGCCTCGTAGGTGATGTGTTAGCTATGATCATCAATTAGGTGTCTCTGAGACGAATCAGCCATGTTAACCCGTATTTTCATCGATACTAAAAAGTCTAAGGGCATATAGTCACGCTAATATTACTACGTATGACACAGCTTAACCCTTCTACAGAAAAAGATTTTTTAGAGCTAGAGGAAAATTCTCAGCCAGCTCCTACAATACAAGATTTTATTAAGAAAGGTTTTTTTCCTAAAGAGTTAGTTCCAGCGTTCACAACTGAGAGCCTAGCGCAGAATTTACCTTCTTTTAAAGAAATTTTAGGAAGCAAAAATAATTTAGCTAGTAAATGTTTTTATTACTCCTTTCCTAAAGTTAAACATCTTCGTCGTAATCTAGGAATCCCCAACCCTTTTCATCAAATTAACCTTTCCCAAACTTTAATTGATAATTGGATTGAAATACAAAAAACAATTTCAATCTGCGATCTATCTATAAGCGCTCCCTTAACCAATTCTATCAATAGAGCAGTTTCTCCTCCTCCTGTTCAACTAAGTAATGAACGAGCTATACAAGCAGCTGGCTCTCGCTATCGTTTATATACTGATATTTCACGCTACTATTCCACTATTTACACACATAGCATTCCTTGGGCTATTCATGGAAAAGCTCAATGTAAAGCTAATCTAAAATTAAAAAAAAATCAAAGGACTACTTTCTATGGTGACTTAATTGATGAATGTGTTCGTAATACACAGGACAAACAAAGTATAGGGATACCAATAGGCCCAGATTCTTCCTTCGTTATAGCAGAGATTATAGGTACAATTATGGATAAAATGCTATGCGATCGCTTAGGGGATAAACCTAGGGGGTTCCGTTTCATTGATGACTATTATTTATATTTTGATACTTTCTCGGATGCAGAACAAGCACTTTATCAACTCCATAAAATTCTGAAAGAATTTGAACTTGAAACCAATTCATCTAAAACTTCTATTATCGAGCTTCCTGAACCTCTAGAGTCGGCTTGGGTTTCTGAAATAAGACGTTATAATATTAGTCCTGACGGGAAGGAACAAAACACAGAAATTATAAGTTTTTTTAGCAAGGTATTTGAGTACTCAAAATTATTTACAGATGAACAGGTAATTAAATATTCTTTGAGTAGAATCCGCAACCAAAAAAATCCTATATCTCCTGACAACTGGTCTCTTTTTGAATCTTTAATCTTACAATCAATTATAGCTGAGCCAAGTGCCTTAGAAACAGGAACTGAAATATTAGTTAGTTACTACGAGAATGACAACTTTGAATTAGATAAGAGCAGAATAGCTGATACTATCACATCACTTATTATTAACGATAGTAAACTTAGTCATAGCCATGAGCTTGCATGGGCTTTATGGCTAAGTAAAACATTAAAAATAGCTATAAAGGAGGAAGCGGCTCAGAAGATTTCGGAAATTGAAGATTCTGTAGTGGCTCTAGTTACATTAGACTTACGTGAGCAAGGGCTTATACCAAGAGGCTTAGATTTAACTAGATGGGAATCATTAATGACAACTGATGAGTTATATTCAACCAATTGGCTTCTAGCTTATGAAGCAAACATTAAAGGTTGGCTTCCCTCACAGGGTAAAAGCGATCATGTTGATAAAGACGCTTTTTTTAAATCTTTAAAATCTCATAATGTCAGTTTTTATGACTCAATACAGCAAGCCAATCTAGTAGATGATGATCAGACTGGATACGACAACGATGATGAAACTGAAGCTTACTATTGGATGTACTAAACAAGACCAAACAGCGATCGCCAAACCGTATTTCGTACCGCACCACCTGCTAACCACCAGTTGGGGAGATTGAGAAGGGAGATCGCAGGTAACACAACACCAACAGGCGAATCAATTAGAATCTTCTGGAGGCGAGTGGCACTATCCATGTTTTGCTTATCTAGTTTTGTTCCCATCTTTCCAGTTATTGACTCAGTTGTATTTTCAGTTCGCGCAGCATCCGACTGGTTCCATCATCAATGGCTTTTTGCACCAGTTGGGGAATCATTTCGGTAATCGGCAAATCGGGAAAGATAGCACTGACGGATGATTCGGCGTAGTCACCATTTTGTAGAATGTAAATCTTGAGTTGGCGATTCCGATAGATCCACACTTCCGGAACGCGCAGCGCTTCGTAGGCGTTCAAGGTGGTCTTGGAAGTGACATCAGACTCAATGGCGAGATCCGGGGGTGGGTAAACCGCTAGATCCATATTGGTGCAACCCCGGACACGACTCGCATTCTGGATGTAAAAGCAGGTATCGGGTTCGACTCCGGCAATTTCTGGTTGCTTTAGAGTAGTTGAGCCAAAATCTTCCCAGTCCCGCCCTTGAGCCTCCAAGATTGTTGTGAGGAGGTAAGCAATAATGCGATGGGGGCGTTCGTGCAGTGCTAGAGGAGACATGATTTCGAGAGTTCCTCGGTAGTATGCAATGCGGGTGCTGCGCTGTTCTCCCAGTTCCGTAAGAATCTGTTCAAAGTCCTGCCAAGACAAGTTATGAATGCTAATCGTACTACCGGGAGTGAGTTCAATGGCACGAATGGGAATGGTAACGGTCATTGGTGTTCCTCCATCGATTGCTGGGGCGGTTTCTTCAACCGTAACTCGGCATTCACCCATAATTATCATTAATGACTAACTGACAGTCATTGCTAAATAGCGATCGCTTCTACCGTATTTCGCACCGCACCACCCCCTAACCACCAACCGGGGAGATTCAAAAGCGCGATCGCAAATAATACAGCTCCAACAGGTGAATCAGCCAGAAGCTTTTGGAGACGAAATAGAGCGAGCAATTTCTACGGCTTGCTCTAGTAACTTTAGAGCTTCCTCAGTCTGCTCAGCTTGAGCGTATTCACGAGCGATCGCACTGAGCGCCTGAACCCTTCTATAGTTACCAAATTTGTTCGAGTTCATCATATTAACAGCTTGAATCGCACGGTCAAACTGCCTTAACTGTCCATACTCACGAGCAATTGCCAAGAGCAGTTTATTGCGATAGTTAAGACTCTCATTTGTCGCTCCATCAATTGTCTCACCAATGGCTTGAGTTGCCTGCTTTGTCCATTCAATTGTCTGAGTTGTTTGCACCGCCCAGTCTAGTTCTCTTGCCTCAATAGCCCGTTCGATGATACTGTAAATGACGCTAGCTTTATTTTGAACTTCCAGAGCCTTAATCATCTGAGCCGTCTTAAGCGCTTGGGCGTACTGCCCTTTTGATGCATATTGATCGACAATGCGACGCAACGCCTCGTCTCGATGACCTCTACCAAGGGTATTAGCAAGCTGGAGTGCCTGTTCAAATTTCCCAGTTTGTGCATAGAAGTCCACAATAGGTGGCATCAAACTTTGGTAGGCAAACTTGGAGTCTACTGGAACTTGAGAAAAGTCGGAAGCGGCAAGATTCAGTTTGCCAGTTTGAACCAGTTGAGCCACTGCGAGTGCCTGAGCGATTTGTCCAATTCTTAAGTACCCAGCAATAATTTCTTCAAGCGCACGACTCGCCTCATAACGAGCATCTGAGCGTAAATTTTCTGCACCGGCTTGTAGAGTCAATAGTGATTTATTCAAAAGCTTGACTGCTTCTGCATCCTTCTCCACATTTGCATACAGATTGGCAACTGCTGTCAATGTACGCGAGCGAGAAATAGGATTTGCAATCTTTTGTGTAGCTACAACTATTTGTTCAAGAGCTTTGAGAGTTAGTGCAGAAACTTCTGTCGCTTGTTCAGCTAGTTCTACTTCCTGGCAACTGTTGAGAATTTGCCTTAGCTGCTCTGGATCTAAAGTTTCTATAATTGTTCTTATTGACAAAAGAGTGTTAGTTTCTTTTTGGGCAAAACACCGAGAAAGCTCTATTTGTGCTTGATTTTGTCGAGATTCGGTGCTTGAGGAGCTACTATTGAAGGTTCGCTCAGCCTTTGAAGCTAAACTCTGAAGCTCGGCTGCTCGGTCAGGCTGACCTATCTCGTTATAGTAGTTAACTAGGAAAAGCCATATTTGAACAGCTTTGTCAGATTGCCCTGTCCTGTTGTAGTAATCAGCTAACTTTAGCTGTATTTCAGCCGCTCGATCAGGTTGTCTTAAGCCACTGTCAGTGTATGTATATAGCAGCCCTTGCAGCATATCTTCAAGATAGTTGTCTCCAAAACTCGTTGCGATTCTAAGGGCTATGTCATGGCGACCATCTCTAGCGTGCCTTCCCGCCGCTACAAGTACCCAATTCTGTGGATCGTTACGAGCAGATCCAGACGGTTCTGGTTCGCAGTATTTAGTTGTCTCAAGAATTTTTTGAGCTTGAGCAAAAAGTGCAGAACTTTTGGCTTCTTGCCCCATGAAGGCGTAGTGACCCGCAACATCGGTTAAAATTTCGAGCTTGTGGCAGGGGTTTGCCAGGGTTTGATTGAAAGACAACGTTTCTTCTAGAAGCTGAATAGCTCGGTCAGGCTGCTTAATGGTAGTGTAGCCCCCTGCAAGGGAAGCTAATAATTCTGTTTCAGCTAGAACCAGCTCCGGCTCCGCATTTTTTTGTCCAATCACTGCGCTTTCAGCTAGAACCTGTTCCGGTTCCGCATCTTGTCCAATCACTGCGCTGCCTGGATGAGTGATAGTCAACAGCAGCACAGCCAACAAAAGTTTGAGTTTCACCCTGTAAACCCCTGCTAAAACTATAAATGTAAGTTGTTGTTAACTTGCACAATCTTCAATCAAGTTAGTCACATCTTAACAACCGCCAAATCGTATTTCGCGCCAGACCACTTGCCAACCACCAGTTAGGGAGATTGAGAAATGCGATCGCAGATAATATAGTTCCAGTTTAGTGACGCATTACCTCCACCATCTTGTCGGAAATACCGAAACAAAAAACTCCTGCTGTGCATGGACAGAAGGAGTTTTAGAAATAGAAAGGTTTGGCGAAAACTTTTAACTTAAACCATGCCACCAGCAGCTTGAAACCGAGCGCGGGCGCGTTTAAGGGCTTGAGTTGCCTGAATTTGCTCCTGACGGGAGCCGCCACTCTCAGCTTTATTAATTCTGGCTTCGGCTTCGGAGTACGCAGCACGGGCTTGTTCCCGGTCAATTTTATCGCCCCGTTCGGCACCATTAACCAGAATAGTGACTTCATCATTGTCCACTTCTGCGAAGCCACCCATCAGAGCGATCGCTACCCAATCTTTCCCTGGACGAACGCGCATCACACCGATATCCAACGCCGTCAGTAAAGGTGCGTGGCCAGTGAGGATACCTAGTTGACCAGTTGTGCTTGGCAGAATCACCTCTTCAGCACTGGAATCCCAAACAGTTTTGTCGGGAGAAACTACACGAATAGTTAAAGCCATAGTTTGTTACTTGTCAGTTGTCAGTTGTCAGTTAGCTCATCGCTAATGCCTAATTGTCAAAACTAGCCATCCTGACCTTAGCGATGAGCAATCCTTCAATTAGCCTTTGATTTTTTCGGCTTTAGCCATCGCTTCGTCAATTGTGCCGACCATGTAGAAAGCCTGCTCTGGCAAAGAATCCAACTCTCCTGAGAGAATCTTCTTAAAGCCGTCGATTGTTTCTGCCAGCTTCACATACTTACCAGGAGAGCCGGTAAAGACTTCTGCTACAAAGAATGGCTGAGACAAGAAACGCTCAATTTTCCGCGCCCGAGCCACAGTCAAGCGGTCATCTTCAGACAATTCATCTAAACCCAGAATGGCGATGATGTCTTGCAGTTCCTTATAGCGCTGGAGAGTTGCTTGCACTTCACGAGCAATCCCGTAGTGATCTTCACCAACAATAGCAGGCTGCAACATGGTGGAAGTAGAACCCAGGGGATCTACAGCCGGATAAATTCCCTTAGCAGCCAAGCCGCGAGACAACACAGTTGTTCCGTCCAAGTGAGCAAAGGTGGTTGCTGGCGCGGGGTCGGTTAAGTCGTCTGCTGGCACGTATACCGCTTGAACAGAGGTAATCGAACCTTCAGTGGTTGAGGTGATTCGCTCTTGCAAATCTCCCATGTCGGTTGCCAGAGTCGGCTGATATCCCACAGCAGAAGGCATCCGTCCTAGTAGCGCCGACACTTCCGAACCTGCTTGCACAAACCGGAAGATGTTATCAATAAACAGCAATACGTCTTGCTTACTGACATCGCGGAAATACTCAGCCATTGACAGTGCTGCCAAGCCTACGCGCATTCTCGCGCCGGGTGGCTCGTTCATCTGACCGTATACAAGGGCGATTTTCGATTCATTGAGATTATCTTTATTAATAACCCCAGACTCGATCATTTCATTGTAAAGGTCATTTCCCTCGCGGGTGCGTTCGCCCACACCGCCGAACACAGACACACCACCGTGGTTGGTGGCAATGTTGTTGATCAGCTCCATCATGATTACGGTTTTGCCGACACCAGCACCGCCGAATAAACCGATTTTGCCGCCGCGTCGATAGGGTGTCAGCAGGTCAATAACTTTAATCCCGGTTTCAAACACTGATGGCTTGGTTTCCAGGTCAGTCAGCTTGGGTGCTGCACGGTGGATGGGGAAGGTTTCCTGGGCATTAACTGGCCCTTTGTTGTCTACAGGTTCGCCCAACACGTTGAAAATCCGACCCAAAGTGGCGGGGCCAACGGGAACGCTGATAGGAGCGCCTGTGTCTACCACGTCCATACCGCGCACAAGTCCATCGGTGGAACTCATAGCAACGGCACGCACTTGGTTGTCGCCCAAAAGCTGCTGGACTTCGCAGGTTACGGACACGTCTTGTCCGGCTTCGTTTTTGCCTTCAACCTTCAAAGCATTGTAAATTTGCGGCATTTTGCCAGTGGCAAATTCCGCATCGATAACGGGACCGATGATTTGGGTAATACGCCCTACGTTTGTCTTGTCTGTGGTGGCTACCATGCTTGTGCCTATGTTGTGAAGCTATCTATATAGATACAGGAAAACGGTCTTAACATTTAGCAATGCCATTCTCCAGATTACCACGCCAAAGCGATCGCACAGCTAGAGATGATCCCTATGAGGATGCGATCGCTATTTATGATTTCCCCTTACTCAACCGGAACGCCTGAACTAAGCTGATTACAAAATAAACTGCTGTGCCAACCACAAGGAAAGCACAGCAGCGATCAAATTAAATTTAGAATCTGAGTATGGCTATTATCTTAGGCTTGCTGTTCTTGTTTGCGCTTGGCCCGCTTTGTGACACCTAATGCACCAAGACCCAGTAAAGCGATCGCACTAGCAGGCTCAGGAACATCTATCGGCGGCTGTACTGGATCGGTTGTCGTACCGCTATCAGTATCGGCTTTAAAGCTCATCCCCCCTGTAAATCCGTTAAGCCAGCTCATTGACAAAGTACCGAACAAATCGCCCAGTGAAATGTCAATTGGTGTCGAATAGTTAGATGAAGTTGGAGCTTGTCCAGATTGGACTGCAAACGACAAACCACTAGCCGACCCAGGCGTACTGGGGTTGCTACCTGTATCAAAAACTGTGTTTCCGGGAATAGCATTGATTGTCAACTTGGCAATACTTTGCCCCAGGTTGTTAAATCTCCAGGCTGAAGTGAAAGTATCACCAGCTTGGGTCAACGACCAGTTGCTACCGAATGCTCCTCCCGAATTGGCATCATTTGAAGTTGCCGGATTTGAAGTCGCCCCCCAAGTTGCAGTCTGGGAACCTCCACCGAGATAATCAACTGTCACTTTCATCCCAGCCATCATGTCTCCGAAAGTTGAAAACCCTGTGAGAGTGGTTGCTTGGGATGGTGCTACGCCTGTTCCCACGATTAACGTCGCCCCAACAACACCAGTTGACAATTTTTTCAAGAAAGATGTACGCATAAAATTCATTGCTCCAAACGGCTAACTTTTTGATATTACGGTTAATGGTTACTTGGCAATTACAACAATTTCGTATTATTAGTAGTTGCCAATTTCTGAGCTACACTTAGCTATTTAGCTTTTGTAATTGCTTGTGCTTGCAAACGCTAAGACGAATATGGCACATGATTTTTACAACTGGCAACTACTTTAAGCTATCTTCATCAAATCAATACATTTAAATGACTTCTGTAAACTTCGTGATTTGTTTTTTAGAAAAAATATTCAAAAAAATACTGGAAGCGCTAATTTGTATAAATAGAAAAAATTTATTAGTAATATTACAGGCTAAGCTAAACTATTGATAGTGTTATTTCTTCAGTATTACGTACATAGTATTTTATCTTGCTCGTAGGATTACTTAAGTGTACGTCTATACATGGTTAGTAGGGGTAATAAACGTTCCATTTTCCTTTAAAATTTAGTAATTATAATTAACTGTGCATAATTAATTGCACCACAATCTTGCCTTGCTACCTAAGGCTTTTAATAGGATTTGAGGTGTAATTTATTTCGCATATTCACTCATTTGTAAAGAATACAAGAGTGCGATCGCACTCTGAGCAATACCCACATTTACCATCCTCTTTTTCAAAAAACTGCCATGTCTTCTGGTAGAAGACACGGCAATCATTAACTAGATTTTACTTTTTATGCTTTGTGTGGTTGTTTGCGCTTTAAATGCGAAGCTGCACCCAAAGCACCAAACGCCAGTAAACCCATCACAGAAGCAGGCTCAGGAACATCTTTCGGTTCCACTGGATTGGTTGTCGTACCGCTATCAGTATCGGCACGGAAACTCATCGTACCTGTAAAGCCATCAAGCCAGTTAATTGACAAAGTACCAAACAAGCTCGCCCAAGGAGATATCAATTGGCACAGAGTAATTAAAGGAAGTTGGAGCTGTCCCAGGGGTTACCAAGAATGGCTGACCAAAAGCTGACCCAGGCGTACTCGGTACACTTCCTGTATCGAAAACCGCATTTCCCGGAATAGCATTGATTGTTAGGGAAGCAATTTCTGACCCAAGGTTGGTAAATGTCCACGCTGAAGTAAAGGAATCGCCTGCACAACTTAAACCCCAGTCAGTGCCAGAAGCTTTTCCCGTATCAATACCAGCAATAGCTCTTTGTTTTTTAGCAATAAACAAAACTTATGTTCTATGTCATGCTGTCGGTGCTTCGCCTTCCCTGATATGAAGCGTTACCCCTATTTTTTTTACATAGAATTGAGACTATTTTCCTTGGCTTTGTGTCACTGTTGGCTCAACAGCCGCGACCGGACACCTAAAGCACAAAATGTTAATATACCGAACACAGAGGAGGTTTCAGGAATTTCACGGGCTGCCAAACGGAACTCAGCCATAGCAAAACCATTAGCAGCACCGCCCGTTCGGTCAGTGATCGTGACGGAGGAAAGCACACCTCCATTAGTGGCGTAGAATCCGAAATACTTGGCACCTCCAAAACCATTTATTTCTTGCGTCAGAGTTGCCAGACTACTATCAATAACCGTTACTGTAATTTTGTATGTACTAAACATATCTGGCTCTACATACAAATCAAACGCAGATATACCAAAGGGCAATTTAATCTTCGTGGTCACAACATTAGCGCCGCTATAGTAGACCTCGCCCATGTGGCCATGACTCCACGTTGTCCAGCTGGAACCAATATATCGTTTTTCTACCGTAGGGCTGAAAGTTAAGTTGCCAAACGGTGAAGAAAGGGTCGAAACCGACGATAACTCCGCTTCGGGGCTATCTGGCACCGTTACCATATTGAAACCTAGATTGGCTAAGGTGTCCGTCCCTGTTGCCCACGACCCAGAATCGTCTACTGCAATAATTGCTGCCCTAACAGGGGGCGCATTAGCTAAAGATCCAAGGGTTATAAATGTTACGCCAGCAGTAATCATAGATAGCTTTTTCATAAAAGCTGAGGTTTTCATAGGACTCATTTTTCTACAAGTGTGCATATTCACAGGAAACGTCTTGAGAAGTGCGTTAATTTGCACTGTTGATCTAGCGATTCCGAAAGATTTAGCGTTTGTGTACTCCTAGTGGCTTGCTAGTTGTGATAGTAGAGTCACCAGAAATTTGCTTCATTAGTAAGAATCAATCACCAGCAAAAATGACTTAAGATCATTTCCTATTAATTGCTTTGAGCAAGTACCTGCACAGATGATGAAAAGATATTGCCTCAGTCGTTAATAGAAGCCTTCAGGAATCTTACTGACAAAAATTATGTATCCCTCAAACTTAATGTTGATTCAGTAATTTTTCTGACGTGCGATCGCAACCTTTGTTTCTCTAAAAGCTACTTATTTCATATGTGGACTGGAATTCTTATTTGCTAAGTTTGGTTAGAACATAGCTAGGGAAAGTTTGGCATATATTTAATAACTATGGCTAGTATTTATACGTAATCTTTATTAAAAAAACATATTTAACTACGGTATTTTCGGATACCGATAGAGGATTAAGTAGCTATATCACTTGTTGCATATAGCTTGCACGATTCCTAAGAAGCACTTGATTACATTAAATCTATATAAAATTTTAGTAAAGCCTGATTGTAATAAGATGTTATTTCTACAGGTATCCAGGTATACTTTTCAGCTATTTTTCCGGCAAAATTTGCTGTTGAAATGTCCCTAGGAGATTTTATTTTTGCTAAGACCTGCTGAGATTAAAATAATTGTTCCGGCGGCAATATAAGACGGAGTTGATGTTATTTTTGTATTAATTGTTGCTTTTGTTCGCAATCGTCAAGCTCTGGCGACATGAGAAATAAAGTAATTATAAACTGGTAAGAAAACCAGGTATAGGAAGTGAAGGTTCTATTTTTTTGAAAGAAAAACTCACCCTTTTTTTAGGGGCGGATTCAATACCATAATTTTAACCATGTTTTAAAAGAGTGTATTTTAAAATACATTTTTCCGGCTTAAGCTTTCTGTAGGGTTGCAGGAAGGATGAAAGCGATCGCTCTCAACTTTCCCACTTTTGGAAAAATACCCGTGCAGCTCTGGCTTACAAAGCCAGAGCTGCACGGGTAGACTTAGTTTGTAAAACATTGAGGCAACGCCTGCGGGTATATATACAAGCAGGCGTTGCACCGCCAAGTAACGGTTACGCTAAATTTTTCGCTGGTGTTTACGCTTATAGGCTATACCAGCACCTACAGCACCAAACGCGAGTAAACCGAACGCCGAAGAAGGTTCCGGAACGTGTTCAACTGCCACGTCAAAAGAACTGTAAGTAAAACCGTTATTACCATCAGAGACTTTTAACTTAACGTTATAAACACCGTCATTGTTAAAAGACCACTGCCCATCGGTACCAAAGAAATCATCATACTCGCCATCATCATCCAAGTCCCAAGCAAAGCTGAGAAGATCGTTGATACCCGGATCAGTTGCGGTAGCACCAAAATCAAACAACTCACCTTCTAAAACACTAATAGCCTTGGTGATGCTGGTAATTGTCGGCGCAACGTTCTCCACTGTGACGTTAAAAGAACCGAAATCAAAACCACCATCGCCATCGGCGACTCGCAACCCCACGGAGTTGACACCTACATCTGTATAGGCATATTTTCCAGTTTGACCCCTGTAGTCATCATACCTACCGTCACCATCCAAATCCCAGCGATATCTGAGAATATCGTAGATTCCCGGATCGGTAGCAGTAGCGGCAAAATCGAAGGATTCGCCTTGTTTAATAGTTAAATTTTGGGTGAGGCGGGTAATTGTAGGAGCAACGTTCTCCACTGTCACGTTAAAAGAACCGTAATCATACCCACCATCGCCATCGGAAACTTGCAGCTTGATGGGATTGGAACCCTCATCCGCAAAGGAATGTCTGCCCCTAATGCCAGTGCGGTTATCATACTGACCGTTATTATCCAAGTCCCAATTGTAGGTGAGAATATCATTGATACCCGGATCAGTGGCTCTAGCAGCAAAATTGAAGCGATCGCCTTCTTTGATCGTGATATTTCGGGTGAGTCTATTGATGGTAGGAGCGACATTTAAAACAGTTAATGTCCTCGTGATAACACTTGTTTCACCTTTATCGTCCTGTACTTGCGCCGTTAAAGCATGGGTTCCCTCATCAACATAAGTTCCTAAAGGCACAGTCACAGAACTGCCTCCGGCAGTATTTACCGCACTGCCAATAACATTACCGTTCAGCCAGAAAGTAAGCGGATCGTTATTCGCATCACTGCCATATACGATTGGCGATACCGATTGACCCTCATTGATCGTGTAATTGTCCAAACTCACTATCGGTGCGACGTTTGGTGGTGGTGGCGGTGGTGGCGGTATGACAGGTGGCAGTGGTGGTGGGATGACGGGTGGCGGTGGCGGTGGCGTGATAGGTGGTGCTGGCTCTAGCGGCTTAACCGGATCGTTTGTGGTGCCGCTATCAGTATCGGCGATAAATGTCATTGTCCCGTTAAATCCGCTGTTCCATACCATTGCGAGACGGCCAAACAAGTCTCCCCGCGAAATATCAATCGGTACAGAGTAAGCGTGGTTATCGGGCCTTTTTCCAGATAACACCTCGAAGTTCCAACCATCTGCTGAGTTCGGCGTATATTCGCTATCTCTACTTCTGATCCGATCGAAAACAGCATTTCCGGAAATAGCATCAATCAGTAGAGAGTTAAGCGAGTTGCCACCAGAGTACGAAAACGTCCAGCCGTAGGCGTTATTATCGGAACTATAACCGTATGTATCGCCACGTTGGGTGAGTGACCAGCCAGTACCAAACGCTCCTCCTGAATTAGAGCTTGTGGCACCCCAGGTTGCAATTTCGTAGCTTCCATCAAGGAAGCCAACCTTAACTTGCATTCCACTCATCATATTTCCGGTAGTTTTAAAGCCAGTGAGAGTTGTTGCCTGGGAGGGTGTGGCTGTGGTTCCTATGACAATAAAACTTGCGCCAACAATAGCAGTTGCTAGATTCCTGAAAGAGATATTCATAAACCCGGTTGCTCCTAAATGGTAGATTTTTGAAATGGTGAAGATGCGGCTGATTTTATAAATAAAAATCTACCTCCTTTTTTTTCTAAAAAAGCTTAAGACAACAGGCTGAGCCAAGGCTTATTATTAGTAATATTCTAATAAATTTTTTAGCCAGCCAAAGCCTCGGAAAGATTAAACACACTTTTCTAGACGTAATAATAAATATTGAAGTTCCGGAAGATTTATAAATTTCGTTATATTTATTTGAGGGTTTATATAACTTTTTGCAAGCAAAAGTTAGAGCTTAAAACCTCCAATAAAAAGGCAAACTTTTTTGCCTTTTTACTTTTAATTTCTTACTTTTTATAAAAGTTGAAAATCTTCTGAATTTCAACTTTATTTACTTGCGTGAGCGATGTACTCAACGCCAGAAATGCAGTCTCTATATAAGCTGCAAACTTATCCTATTTGTTGTTTGTAGCGCAGGCGTCTTCCCGGCAAAAGGCTATTTTGCCTGTCCTACATACAAATGAAATAGGGCTGCTATAGTGCAGCTTTTTTTATTTCTAATCTTGCTCTCCGATAGAGATCGCAACTTAGAAAAGTGTTGCATACCTTATCTGGAAAAAACCAGTATTTCTGTGCAATCTTTATAAAAAAAATATATTTAGCTAGGTAAAATTTAGATTAAAACGTACAATAAATCAGCCAGATAGCTGAGCTTACATGATTTGTAAGCATCCTACCCCTAAGTGATTGTACTGAGATGATGTGAAGTTTCAGTAAAGGCTGACGTGAAGTGCGGGATGTATGGATACCTTACGGGTATCTACGGAATAAACCGCGCGATCGCAACAACTCTACTACTTCCTAAAATGGCAGATAAATGATCGCTACTCAGACTCAGCCTTAACGCGCCGGATGGGCAAATTAGCAATTAACGCCGTCGCCCGTTGATTACTTTCTAAAGAAAATTCCAATCCGTCTGCCTCAATTTCAACGTACCGAGAGACGACCTCCATAATTTCTTTCCGCATTGACTCAACCATCTCTGGGGTTAAGTCAGCGCGATCGTGAGCGATTACCAATTGCAGACGGCGCTTGACTTCCGCACGGCTGTTGTCAGCACCCATGCGAGGAAAAAGTCGTTCTAAAAGTTCATTGATCATCGAACTGGCAGAAGTGAAGGTTAGATAATCTTAGACCACAATAATTTTCGGATGCGAGAAAAGACGTTTTCCTTAGCAGCATCCAAATCAATAAACTCGATTGGCTCACCTTCCAGGCGGCGTGCAATATTGTAAAATGCCATTCCCGGTCGAGAGAGATTTTCAGCCAATACCAAGGGTTCGCCTCGGTTGGTGGAGACAATTACCCGCTCGTCGTCAGGGACAACGCCAATTAGGGGAATTGAGAGAATTTCTTGCACGTCTTCCACTGACATCATGTCATTGGCTTGCACCATCGCGGGTCGAATGCGGTTGACAATCAGGCGGGTGCTTTTGATAGTGTGTGCTTCCAGTAAGCCAACAACGCGGTCAGCGTCGCGCACGGCGGCAATTTCCGGGGTAGTGACGATCAAGGCTTCTTGGGCGGCTGCGATCGCATTCTGGAAGCCCATCTCAATACCCGCCGGAGAGTCAATCAAAACATAATCGTACTTTGCAGCTAACTCATTGACCAACTTCTTC
Source organism: Funiculus sociatus GB2-C1 (assembly GCF_039962115.1). Classification (NCBI taxonomy): domain Bacteria; kingdom Bacillati; phylum Cyanobacteriota; class Cyanophyceae; order Coleofasciculales; family Coleofasciculaceae; genus Funiculus; species Funiculus sociatus. The sequence continues at coordinate 22,511 of NZ_JAMPKJ010000027.1, forward strand.
ATCTGGTCTGGAGTAACTGAATCCTTAGTTCGATTTTGGGCCGCTGGTAGTAGCACCAGTCCCGGTTGGCGTTTATCTTTCACCAAAGCTTGATCCAGCCGACACTCACCAGCCAGAACTTCAACAGCAGTGTAGACAATCCGATTTTCCAACCCCAGCAACAGATCCAAATTTCTCAGACCGAAATCCGCATCCACCAAGGCAACTTGCCGCCCCAATCGAGCTAGAGCCATGCCCAAATTTGCCGTTACAGTGGTTTTTCCTACCCCTCCTTTGCCGGAGGAAATTACAATAATGCGACTCATGTTGAAAGATTTGTTTTTTGACTTCTGATTTTGTTCTAGGCGCGGTTTATTGCGGCTTTGTTTTTGCCTTTTAAATTATGTTAATGGCTTAGCTATTGAGTTTTGTAGTTGTGATATATAGTTATCACTCAAAAATAATAACTCCTTAACCGAAAACTAGCGCAAAACTTGGTGAGAGTGGGAGAGCAGGAGAGGGGGGAGAATGTGGCTAGTTCCCAGTCTCTGAGGGGGAACTAGCCATTATTTTTTTGCCTTCTAAGTTTTGCCTGTTTATCCCCTAGCCCCCAGTGATAAAAATTGGGTTTTGGGAAAATCAGCAGCTTTAGCGATGCGAATTCCTTCCGGCGTTACATAAGCAACCTCCGGGTAAAATTGAGCAGGTGGCGTTTCCGGCGATCTGGCTAAATAATCGCCTATTCGCAGCTGAGTAGGTTCCATCTGTAGCGCCATAATCAGACATTGAGAATTCCCCTCAGCACCAGCATGAGCAATTCCCCGCAAGCGTCCCCATACTAAAATATCGCCTGCCGCTATAACGCTACCGCCGGGATTTACTTCTCCCAGGATAACGACGGTGCCGGGATGACGAATTTCCATGCCAGAACGCACAGTAGTTTGCAGATACAAAGGTTCTGTTAATAAAGGTGCTGGACTCGAAGGCTTTTCATTCAGGGAAGAAACAGGGGGCGACTGTTCCACCGAGTACCCAGCAGTAGCAGCAGCGACAGCGGTTTGACGGCGTGAAGTGTAAACGCGCTTAAGTTTTAGCTGGTCTTCAGAAAGAGCATCAGCGATCGCTTGCAGCTGGCGTGCATCCAACAAGCGATCTTTCGCCACCAAATGCACCGCTGTATTTGGTTGCCAGAAGCGATCGCCTCCATTCAGGCGCTGCTTTAGCTGTTGCCAAAGATCAGACCAGCTGCTAGTAGCAGGTGTCTCCGCTTCTGGGGGCAAAATTAACATAATCCCCCCATCCTCATTTTTGATGCGAACTTGCTCGTGGCAATTCACCTCCCTTGGATTATCGGGAACCACTGAAACAGCTATAGGAACGGAGGAATCAGAAGTCATGGGCGAAAAGTCTGACCTGGGCGGAATTGACTAATTATCCATAATAGAGGCAAGCGGCTTCTGCTGTAGAAATACTGCTGTCGCTTATCCTAGAAACGCCGGAAGCATCTATCTGGGCTGACGATTTTCTAAAGATTTTTAGTCAAACGTCGATAAACCGTGGCTAACGCATCGGCATCTCCTACATTGCCAGGAAACAGCACCACTGGCAAATTAGGAAACTGAGGATGACTCTCTGGAGTCCGCACCATTGAACATCCAGCCAAAATTTGACCGAGTAACCGCGCCGAAGTCAGCGCCAAACCTGTACTCAAGACATCATTGGAAGTAATGCCACCTTTGCTAATCAGAAAGCCGATATCTGTCGGTAAACCGCGCACGATATCCATCAACAAGGCGGAAACATCTGCCCCAAACTGCAACCTTGTCTGCACATCCTTAAAGCTGAGTTCCTGGCGGCTAGTGTAAACTACTGGCGTTTTACCTGAATTATGCGCCGCTTGAACTTTGGTAAGAGTTTCCTTGAGGAGTGTTGCCGACTGATTGATAGAATCATCAACTAAACGCGCCACCTCAACCTCAATGCCCAATATACCCGATTCTTGCAATAGCTTTTCCAGCTGTTGCGTCGTCTTTTTGACGTGGGAGCCGACGATTACTGCGCCCGGTTTGCCACCCCGCACATATTGCGCCATATCCTCGGCGGCGACTGGTTGAGGAGGTAAGGCAGCTAAGGCGGTTAAAATACTGGCAGCACTGCGAAATAAGAAACGTTTCCCTTGACTTGCTGCTTTGAGAATATCCTGGGCAAACTTGTTGAAGTCGTCTTGGGTTTCCCCATCCACAACACCGCACTGATTACCCGTCAAGTTCATCAATCGTTCCCAACTTCCGGCGCGAATATCTGATAATAAAAATCTTTCGACGGTGTTAGCTGGAATCCTACCTTTCGTCTTTTCTTGGACATAATCGGGCAGGTAGGAGTGATGGTAGCCAAAGACAGAATCGCGGGCAAACTCTGTTTCATGGACTGGTGTGGGAACGCCGTCGATAATCAGATAATGTACGCTATCGCGGGTAATTCGTCCCCCCTCGAAGAAAGCGGGAACCAAAAAATGAGCATCAAAGGGGCCAATTTCTTCAGCAATGATATCCGTTTCGACTGGGTAATGTCCGCGCAGGGTGGAGTCGGAACGACTGACAATTAGAAAATCTTGGATGTCATAGAGGGCGGATTCCTCGGACTGAAGCGAAGCGATCCCTTCCTTCAAGTTATGGCAAACTTCTCTAGTGACAGCGGTTGCTTCTTGTGGTGTCAGCGCCCTAGTATTTGTCAGTACAAAGAAAATCGGCGACTCATCAGCTAACCCCAATTGCAAGGTTTCCACGTCCCAGCGCGTCAGCAGCAGGCAGCTGTGGACAGTTTGAGAACCAGTGGGGTCATCATCTAAAACAATAATTTTTGGGTTGGTTGTCATCTTCAGTTTGAACGTTGCCCCTGTAATTTTCTCATTTCTTCTTGTACGCTGACACCAATCTGCAAAGCTTCATTCAATAATTGTCCATATTCACTCGCCTCTTGGCTGACTTGCAACGCTCTCACTGCTGCTAAATTATTGTTAAACAGTTCGCGATTTTTAGCAATCAGGTCTTTGTTATCTCGCAAAATTCTTTCGGTTCTCAAAGCCTTAACTAAATCTTCTCTTGTAAGTTGCAGTCCGGCAATTACGTTTTCTCGTTCGCTGAGACTTTCTGACATACTGCCAGCATTTTCCAGTTGATCGTGAATATGTATGGCTTTAATAACGGAATTGTATTTATCAACTTCATCAAGCAGATTTATCAATAATTTTGGACTTCTTTTATTTACCCAAATCCATCGACAGATAGATACTAAAATTGGCGTTATTATTAATAAAATAATTACGGCAATGATTGAGTAACCAAGAGTTGGTAAAATAATAAAGGTATAAATAAAGCCACAAATAATAGGAGTAAGCGCTAGTCCAATTAGTAGCTCATTAAATAAAAAATTAAACCGATTTTCAGGTTTTTGGAAAAGTGAGGGTCTGAAGACCTCATCTGTATCAACTCCAGTCAAATGTTTCAGTTCTCCCTTAGTAATTTCCAAACCTTGCAAATCTGGCTGCACAGATTAATACTCCTGGGATATTGAGTTGGCTATTTATGGTATTTTACTCGCGTTTTGCGGAATAAAGGCTATGCGATCGCTTCCGGGAGATTAAGGCCGATTGTGTAACTTTTACGGAGAGGAGACAGGGACATATTCAGCATAATCTGAGCGGAAGCGATCGCTTGGCAGAATTGAAACTACAACTGTTCGGGCGTTTGTTATAAGGAGCAACGGCATGAATGATGAGCGATCTAATCGGCGGGGTGGCAACAACTACGACCATCTAAAGAGAAACCTGCTACTGATGACCACAGGGGGCATTTTGCTGGCGACGCTGTTCGTACTGATTGGTATCTGGCGCACGGGTACTCGCTTTGTGGGCGAACTCAATTCTATGTTTAACCCTCCACCTGCCACACCTCAGGTTGATGTACGCTCAGTAGTTGTCCGTCAAGTGAGGAATGCCAGCGAACTAACCACCGCCGTTTTTACAATGGAAGCAGTCGTCCCCACCAGCCAAGATAGAAAATTAGGTGAATATGTTATTGGCACAACCAGACTGCTCTACATTGCTTATGGCGAGGTGAAAGCTGGGGTAGACTTGAGCGAGCTAAAAGCTGACAACGTGCAAATCGTCAACGACACTATTCTGCTGCGCCTTCCGCCGCCCCGCATCCTCGACAGCAAAATTGACGTAAATCGCTCTAAAGTATATGACTACGACCGGGGGTTTTTAGGCTTGGGGCCAGACGTAGCACCGCAGTTGCAGACCCTAGCCCAGCAAGAAACGCTGTTGAAAATTATCACCGCTGCTTGTAATCAGGGGTTGTTAAAGCAAGCAAACGACAGAGCAGAGCTAGTTGTTTCCCAGCTTTTGAATGTAGCAGGTTACAAAGAAGTTTTGGTGGAAACTACTTCGCCCCCACCAGAAAGCTGTAGGTGAAGGGGCTGGGGAGTATGCACAGGGGTAGAAAATATACAATATAGGCCAAACTCTGAAGGTATCTAGCCGCGAAAACTGGTTTAGAAAGTACACATTTATGAAAAACCCGTCAATACCTTTACGAATGCCTGACTTTCGGACTTTGTTTGAGTCTGTACCAGGCTTGTATCTGGTATTGATGCCAGATTTTACTATCGTGGCGGTTAGCGATGCTTACTTGCGTGCCACGATGACAAAAAGGGAGGAAATTCTGGGACGCGGAATATTTGATGTTTTTCCCGACAATCCAGACGATCCCAGTGCTACGGGGGTTCGGAATCTGAAAGCTTCCTTGGAGAGCGTACTACAAAATCGGGTGGCGGATACGATGGGGGTGCAGAAGTACGACATTCGCCGCCCGGAATCAGAGGGAGGTGGATTTGAGGAGAAATATTGGAGTCCGATTAATTCGCCAATCTTTGGGGAAAACGAAGAGATTGCCTATATCATCCATCGTGCCGAAGATGTGACAGAATTTGTCCGCCTCAAGCAGTTGGGAATTGAGCAGCACAAGCTCACCGAAGAACTGCAAGCACGAACCCAGCAGATGGAAGCTGAGATTTTCTTGAGAGCGCAAGAGTTACAGGATGTAAACAGACAGCTAAGAGCAGCCAATGAGGAACTGGCAAAGGCGCGTGACGAAGCGCACACAGCGCAGGAGCAGATAGCAAGCATTCTCGAAAGCGTGACCGAGGCGTTTATTGGCTTAGATAGGGAATGGCGGATTACCTATGTGAACCAACAGACGGCGAAGCTTAACGGTAAACAGCCGGAGGACTTCATTGGCAAAATCTACTGGGAGGTTTGGCCCTGGTCAGTAGGGACTCGCCTTGAGAGGGAATATCGTCGAGCAGTTAGCGAGCAGATGGCTGTTCATTTTGAAGAGTTGTACGAGCCGTTGAATATCTGGTTGGAAATTTCTGCTTATCCTACCAAAGACGGACTCGGCATTTATTTTCGGGACATTAGCGATCGCAAAGCTGCGGAGAAACAGCGCGAACACTTGCTCTTCCAAGAGCAGCAACACACAACCCGCTTACAAAAACTGGCTGAGGCAACGTTAGCTATTAACTCGGCTTTGTCAATAGAAGAGGTGTTACAAGTAATTACAGAGCAGGCACGTTCTCTCATCGATGCACACCAGTCAGTCACGAGTGTGACGATTGATCAAAACTGGAGTCAGGCGATTAATTCGGTTTCGCTTTCAGATAAGTATGCTGCATGGCGAGATTATGATGAAAAGACTGATGGTTCTGGGATTTACGCCTGTGTCTGCCACATGAATCGCCCGATGCGGATGACTCAGGCTCAACTGGAAGCTCATTCCCGATGGCGAGGGTTTGGGGATGCGGCTGACAAGCATCCACCGATGCGGGGTTGGTTGGCGGCACCTTTGACGGGACGGGATGGACGTAATATTGGTTTGCTCCAGTTGTCGGATAAGTACGAGGGCGAGTTTACCGAGGAAGACGAAGCGATTGTTGTGCAGCTGGCGCAGATGGCATCGGTGGCGATTGAGAATGCGCGGTTGTACGAAGCGGAACAGAATGCACGTACTCAGGCGGAAGCAGCCAACCGAGTTAAAGATGAATTTTTGGCTGTGCTGTCTCATGAATTGCGATCGCCTCTGAATGCCATACTTGGTTGGGCGCAAATGTTGCGATCGCGCTCTTTTGACCAGAAAACTACATTTCGCGCGTTGGATACAATTGAGCGCAATGCCAAGTTGCAAACTCAACTAATTGATGATTTATTGGATATTTCCCGGATTATTCAGGGTAAGCTAAGTTTGAATGTCTCCCAGGTGGATCTAGTTTCACCGATTGAGGCAGCAATTGAAACTATGCGTTTAGCTGCTGAAGCTAAGTCGATTAATGTTAAATTTTCGATTTTAGATTCTGAATTGCAGGTAAACAAAAATCCCAAATCCCAAATCCCAAATCCCAAATTTCTAGTTGCGGGCGATCGCAATCGATTACAACAAGTTATCTGGAATCTGCTCTCCAATGCCATCAAGTTTACATCTTCTGGAGGAATTGTAGAAATTAAACTTGAGGCTATAGGTTCAAACACGCAAATTCAAGTCAAAGATACAGGTGTTGGAATAGATGCTGATTTTCTGCCTCATGTCTTTGATTACTTCCGCCAAGCTGATAGCAAAATTACCAGATCGTTTGGTGGCTTGGGATTGGGATTGGCGATCGTGCGTAACTTGGTAGAATTGCATGGCGGAACTGTTAGCGCCGAAAGTCTTGGAGTTGGGCTTGGGGCAACGTTTATCGTGCAATTACCGCTTATTAAGGATGAAAGCATAAGTAAGGATGAATTTAATTCATCCCTGATCCCTGATTTCTCATCTTTACCTCTTGAGGGTGTGCGGATACTTGTTGTGGATGATGAAGCCGACACCCGCGAATTTTTGACTTTTGCGCTGGAAGAATATGGTGCCGAAACGATTGTAGCTGCATCAGCAGCAGAAGCGTTAAAAGCATTGGAATTGTATAATCCAGATGTGTTATTAAGCGACATCGGAATGCCCGAAGAAGACGGCTATAGTTTGATCCGCAAAGTGCGATCACTTTCTTTAGAACGTGGCGGAAGCATAAAAGCTGTAGCACTGACAGCTTACGCTAGAGAGGAAGACCAGGAACGGGCTATCTCTGCCGGGTTCCAGATGCACGTAGCTAAGCCCGTCGAACCAGCAGAGTTGGTGGCGGCGGTGTCAAGTTTGACGGTTGGTTCTTGAAAGTCATCTGTCATCGCAATGGCACTTCAGCTGAGGGGAAAAAATAGTCGCAGGTAAGTGGATAAAATTTCTTTCCCCCAAAAAGCTGTTAAAACCGCTCCCAGTGCCAAGAATGGCCCAAAAGGTATCGCTTGACGGCGTTTTAGCAAACCGAGTGCTAAAGCCCCTCCGCCACCAAATGCACCCACCACACACGCTAAAAAACCAGCTAGAAGCAAATACTTCCAACCCAGCCAGGCTCCCATCATTGCCGCCAGTTTAGCATCTCCTCCACCCATTGCCGCTTGCCCAAAAACTAATGCTCCGACAATGGTAATGATGTCAAATAACCATATTCCGACAACTGCACCAAAAATACTCGATGACAAATAATTTACCAATCCTACCCAACTTGCCTCTGGGATAAAACCTGCGATCACTTGAAACACTAATCCCAAAATTAATCCCGACTGAGTGAGTTGATTTGGCAACGTCATTGTGTCTAAATCTATCAAAGATAGTGCCAAAAGCCAGCTGAAAAAAGCCCAATACCCTAGCGTTTGCCAGGACATTCCAAAAACCAAGAATACCAGCAAAAATAGCGCCCCCGTTACCGCCTCAACGATTGGGTAACGCACGGAAATCTTACTTCTACAGTGGCGACACCGCCCCCGCAACAACAGCCACCCGAAAATTGGTACATTCTCGCGCTTACCCAGCCGATGTAAGCAGTGGGGACAGCGAGAAGGAGGCCAAAGAATCGACAAACCCGCTGGTAGCCGATAAACAACTACATTCAGAAAGCTGCCTATTGCGGCACCCAAGGCAAAGACAATGAAAACAGCAGGCAACGCCAACAGGGTATCCATAATTAGGGATTGGGGGCTGGGGATTGGGGATTGGGGATTGGGGAAGATAGGAATGTAACTGTTTTCTTTTGCTTTTCAGCAATTTCTTAATCCCTAATTCCCAATTATCAGATGCTTCGTGAAATTAGTTTAAATATTTTCAAAAAAATGATATTTTTTCTGATATTCTTATAATATATTTAATTACTTTTAAATGATTTTGTTTACAATCGAAATCTCACCAAATTTTTAAAAATCGCACAGATTCCCATTATTTAAGTATACATCAATACATCAACCAGTACAAAACAGGGGACAAAAAAAGTTTTTTTGCCTGCTTCAATTTTTCGCGGTAATATCAATAAATTTCAGATTCAATCTGACTAAGGGGTACAAAACATTCTTGTGGCAGGAGAATTGGTTTATTGTAAAAAATCAACTTTCCACGACAAGTGTATCGGTCAATTGCCACACCCAAAGGACGCTGTACGCGGTCTGGATGAACTTCCGAGTAAGTGCGATAGATTTGTCTGGCTGCTCTGATGATACTGGGATCTAGCAACACGGGAATCTCTATCCTTTCAGTCCAAGTTTCTGTTCGTTGCTGTGAAGCGTAAACCACTTTTAACCCCTATTGTTTTTTGTTAGCTGTTAATCAAGAGCGTGCAATGGCATCAATCAAGCATGGCAATTTTAAGTTTTGGGAAGAGTTTAATTAGGACTCCTCCAGTGCTTGAATCAAACTATCACCCATTGCGCGGCACCCTAAAAGATTCATTCCTTCGGACATGATATCGCCAGTGCGATCGCCTTTATCGAGAACTTGCAATACCGCTTGCTCAATTTTATCTGCGGCAACAGGCTGATTTAAGCCGTAGCGTAGCATCATTGCGGCACTGAGAACCTGGGCTAGAGGATTTGCCTTATCTTGCCCCGCGATATCGGGGGCAGAACCGTGAACGGGTTCAAAGACACCGGGGCCAGATGCACCTAAACTGGCAGAAGGTAACATACCAATACTGCCTGTAAGCATAGCGGCAGCATCAGAAAGGATATCACCAAAAAGGTTGCCTGTAACAATTGTGTCGAATTGTTTAGGTCTGCGGACAAGTTCCATAGCGGTGGCATCGACATAGAGGTGAGAAAGCTCCACATCAGGATATTCTTTAGAGAGGAGAGTAATGCGATCGCGCCAAAGTTGCGACACCTCCAGCACATTCGCCTTATCCACAGAGCATAGCTTACCGCCGCGTTTTTGCGCTGTTTCAAAAGCTACTCGCCCAATTCTGTCAATTTCCGCTTCCGTGTAAGCCATCGTATTGACACCGCGTTTTTCCCCGGTTTCTGTCTCAAAAACTCCCCTTGGTTGCCCGAAATAAATTCCCCCAGTAAGTTCGCGTACCACCATCATATCGACACCCTCGACAACTTCCCGCTTCAACGAAGAGGCATCAACTAGCTGAGGTAATATTTTTGCGGGACGCAAATTAGCAAATAAACCCAATCCCGCCCGAAGCCCCAATAATCCGGTTTCTGGGCGTTGATGGCGAGGTAAATTATCCCACTTGTAACCGCCAATTGCCGCCAGTAAAACAGCATCGCTATTGCGGCAAGTTGAGAGAGTTTCGTCGGGTAGTGGTGAGGACGTAGCATCAATCGCTGCACCACCGAGGAGTGCTTCTGTGAATTCAAAGCTTAAATCCAGTTGCTTCCCTACGACTTTTAAAACATCTACCGCCACTGCCATAATTTCAGGGCCAATGCCATCGCCGGGTAAAAGAGTAATGCGGTAGTTCTGTGCCATAGCTCGTTATGGGTAAATGTTGAATCTGCTGAAAGTGGTTGCAGAGTAAATATAATACACAGCAACTGTACCGATGGAGTTTTTAATCTACTTAGATGTTTTGTTTAAATTTCGGAAACGCTGATGGCAAATGCTGTAGGTAAAGGCTACGCTATGGTCAATCTAGCGGTCTTAAAGTCAACCCCCAGCAGCTATGGCAAAAGAACTGGCAATACGTACTTGTGGACTCACCAAGCAATTTGATCGGCATATTGCAGTTAATGATATAGATTTACAGGTAAAAGCCGGGGAAGTCTACGGACTAATTGGGCCGAATGGTGCCGGAAAAACTACGCTGTTGCGGATGTTGGCGGCAGCTGAAGAACCAACAACGGGTGAAATTTATATTAATGGCGATCGCTTGCAAAGAGATCACTCTAACCCAACCCTGAAGCGGCGACTCGGCTATCTTCCCGACGACTTTCCCCTGTATGACGATTTGACAGTCTGGGACTACTTAGACTATTTTGGACGACTTTATCGCTTGCGAGAGCCACATCGCAGCCAGCGCCTGCGAGAAGTTTTGGAACTGGTGCAACTCACCAATAAGCGCAATAGCATTATTTCCACCCTCTCGCGGGGGATGAAACAGCGCCTGAGTCTGGCACGGACGATTATTCACGAGCCGATTTTGCTACTGTTAGATGAACCAGTTTCCGGCTTAGACCCAATTGCCAGGATGCAATTCCGGGAAATCATCAAAGTATTGCAGGAAGCTGGGATGACGATTGTGATTTCTTCCCATGTCCTTAGCGACTTAGCGGAACTTTGTACCTCAGTCGGCATCATGGAACTAGGTTTTTTAGTGGAAAGTGCGCCGCTAAAAGAACTTTATCGCCGTTTGTCGCGACAGCAGATTTTCCTGTCAACATTGGGTAAGCTAGAAGCACTTATTACCCAACTGAAAAACCATCCTTTAGTCGAAGAATGGGAGGTGGTGCCGGGACAAGAGCGAGTACGTCTTTATTTTACCGGGAGTCAGGAAGAGTGTGCTAAGTTATTGCGATCGCTCGTAGAATCCGGCATTGAGTTGACCGAATTCCACTGCACCCAAGAAGACCTGGAAACTATCTTTCTCAAACTGGGACACCAGCAAGCCTCATAGATTTTGGATTTTGGATTTTAGATTTTGGATTTGATTGGAAATTGAAAATCTAAAATTCCGTTGATTCTGGAGAATTTTTTACTCATGAAAGTTAATTGGACAGATCGGCTGGGAGACTTAAATCCCCAGTTATTGCGAGAATTCAAAGGACGTTTAAAACCCCGGAACGTACTTATTGCAGTAGGGATATCCCTGCTGGGGCAGCTGCTACTGCTAATGAGTTTTAGCACCATGTTGCCTCTTGATAGTGGTAACGCCGACATTTACAACAGATATTGCAGAGGAAGAGTTGGGGATACCAAATGCTTACGGGATGCCCTTGGCAATATTGACATTAACTGGCAACTGTGGTGGCTAGATGTATCCGTCTGGCTGAGTGTTATTGGTTTCTTAACCGTGTTAGTGGTTGGCACCTATATGCTGATCAGCGACCTGGCGCGGGAAGAAAATCGCGGTACGCTTAACTTCATTCGTCTGAGTCCGCAGTCTACTACCAGCCTTTTCAGCGGCAAGCTTTTGGGTGTGCCGATTGTCATGTATCTTTTGGTAGGTTTGGCGATTCCTTTGCATTTATTCGCGGGACTGTCGGCAGGAATTCCTTTAGCCCTGATTTTGGGCTTTTACGGGGTCGTCGTTGCTAGTGCCGCTTGCTTCTACAGTGCGGCACTACTCTATGGCTTAGTCAGCGGTGGACTAGGTGGATTCCAAGCTTGGTTCGGCGGCGGCATCGTGTTAGCTTTTCTGAGCATGATGACTGCCATGAACCTTCACAATGGTTCAGTAGCTGGTAATAATGCACTAGACTGGCTGCAAGTATTTTCTCCTTCAGTTGTACTGCCATATCTAATAGATGCCAGTCCGCTAGGGAAAATGTATTCTTTGGGAATGGAGCAGCGAGAAGCGTGGCAATGGTTTGGCTTACCATTAGGTGCCAGTCTTTGGAACATGGCCAGCTTTAGCGTACTGAACTATGCTCTGGGAACCTTCTGGTTTTGGCAAGGGCTGAAACGTTGCTTCCACAACTCCGGTGCTACTCTACTGAGCAAGCGTCAAAGTTACTTGATCACAGCTTGCTGTGAAGTTGCGCTGATCGGATTTTCTCTGCAACTACCAAAATGGTTCGAGAATCCAGACGCTATACCAGCAAGACTATTCGAGAATTTTGGTGCTTTACTGCTGTTGAATCTGCCGCTGTTTTTGTGTCTAATGGCAGCTTTGTCACCGCACCGCCAAGTCTTGCAAGATTGGGCACGTTTCCGCCGAGAGGGGACATCTTCTCGTGGTAAGAAACTGGTTCAAGATTTGGTTTGGGGTGAGAAAAGCCCCTCACTGGTGGCAGTGGCGCTGAATTTGCTGATTGCCTCACTAATAGTCGTACCCTGGATACTGGTTTGGCCTGAAAGCGACTATAAGGTATCAGCACTAATGACTGTAGTGCTGAGCGTGAATGTAATCTTGATTTACGCAGGCGTAGCGCAGCTGATGCTGTTTATGAAGACACCGAAGCGATCGCTATGGGCTGCCAGTACAGTAGCTGCATTGATTATATTGCCGCCTGTCACCTTCGGCTTGCTGTCCATCGAACCTAATGAAATTCCTGGTTTATGGCTGTTTTCCGCCTTCTCTTGGTATGCGGCAAAAGACGCTGCGATAACCACCGTTTGTTTATCAGTGCTGGGACAGTGGTTGGCGTTCAGCTTATTGAGTATTCAGACAGCCCGACAACTGCGGTTGGCTGGTGAGTCTGCCTCGAAAGCTCTGATGTCCGGGCGTTCTGCTTTACCTAGCTAATCCTTCTCATTCCCAGGCTTAGCCTGGGAATGACTATCGGAGGCTCTAGGAGGCCCTGCCTCCGGAATGCGTTCCCAGGACGCAGCCTGGGAACGAGATTAAATAATAAAGGAAAAAGGCAATGAATCTACGTTGGATAGAGCGGTTAGGCGACTGGAATCCGCAGTTGTTGCGAGAACTAAAAGGAAACCTAAAAAACCGTAATTTACTAATAACAGTTGGCATATCTGTGCTAACACAGTTTTTACTACTGACGTATCTCTACGAACAGGCGCATTATTCTTTTTGGGAGAGCTTGTTTCCAACTCTCAACTGGATTTTGCCGCTTATTCTTTTGCTGGCAGGTGTCTATATGTTAATCACTGACCTCGGCAAAGAAGAACGTCGAGGCACCCTAAATTTTATTCGGTTGAGTCCCCAATCTAGCCAAAGTATTTTGATTGGCAAGATGTTAGGAGTTCCAATTATAGTTTATTTGGGTGTAGCTCTTGCAGTGCCGTTACATTTGTGGACTGCTATTAGTGCAGGTGTTCCTTTTATTTTTATTCTGAGCTTTTATCTCCTCATAGGCGCAGGTTGCTGTTTCTTTTACACTGCTGCTCTGCTCTATGGTTTTTTAGGAGGATTTCAAGCTTGGGCAGGCACCTTTTTGAGTTTTGTATTTGCTTGGCCTTTGCTACAAATACTAAATTTTGCTATGGGCTTGGTGAGGAGTAAGGATTTCGATTCAACCAGCATCAATATTTACAGTTTGCAATGGTTCCACTTACCACTTGGTAGTGTAGTGTTGACCGAAGGTTTTATAATGCTAAATTTTGGTTTGTGGACTTACTGGATTTGGCAAGCATTAAACCGACGTTTTTCTAATGCTAATGCTACTTTAATCAGCAAAAAACAAAGTTACTGGATAACGGGTTGTTTTGAAGTTATACTTATAGGATTCTGTCTGCAAAACAATCATTTTAACCCAGCAAGAACCTCTAATTACGGGTTTTTGTCACTATTGACATTGGTTTTTGAAATAATAAACTTGCTTTGGTTTGTAGGGTTAATTGCTGCTTTGTCACCTCACCGCCAATCGTTACAGACTTGGGCGCGTTACCGCCGAGAAAGGGTTTCTAAACGCCGAGGGTTCTGGAAGAGTGATTTAGTTCAGGATTTGATTTGGGGTGAAAAAAGCCCTGCTGTTGTAGCAGTGGCGATTAATTTGGGAATTAAAACAGCAGTTTGGGGAGCTTGGATTTTATCTTGGCCGGCAAATTCTGAGAAGATGCAAGCAATTTTAGGTTTGATACTAAGCCTAAACTGGATTTTGATTTACGCGGTTATAGTTCAGAGTCTGCTGTTTATGAAAACAGATAAGCGATCGCTCTGGGCTAGCATGACTGTAACAGCCTTGATTGCATTCCCCCCGGTCTTTTTCGGCTTGCTGTCGATGCCATTTTATAAAAATCCTGGTGTTTGGCTGCTTACCGCCTTTCCCTTGATGGCTGTAAAAGAAGCCTCCGTGATTACTGTTTTTATGGTGATCTTGGGGCAATGGAGCGCTATGACATTGTTAAGCTTACAATTGAGGAGACAGATGCGGCTGGGTGGTGTATCTGCATCAAAAGCGCTGTTTGCAAAATAATCGGTTGTTGATTGGCTGACAATGATTGATAGCGATCGCTCTTTGCAAATAAAGACGCGATCGCTATATAGTAATCCAGGGTAAAAGCATCTAGATTAACTTGACAAAAGAAAGCATCTGTGTGATTAACGTGAGTTCGGGATAAGAATTGAGACAAGAAAGGGGCAAACCCGATAGGCTGAAAATGCAAAAACTTCATGCCCTGTTTGCCCTCATGCTTAGTCTAGAAGAACTGTTCTGCTTTGTAGATGATTTGTGCAAAACCTTTGAGCTGCAATGGAAGCAGCAGCTTTTGGGATTTGGCTTGCACTTTCGCAATCGACCATGTAGTTTGAGTTTGAGTGAAATTATGACGATTCTAATTAGATTTCACCAGTCGTGAAGAAGCAATTTCAAAACGTATTATCAACAGAAAGATCGACTACAATCTCTTGCTTCCAGCTTAACCCGAACTCACGTTACTTTACATTCACCTTACGCTTGAATACCGTTCCACCTGACCTACCAGTTCCTGGGTATTTGTGGATTACTTCAACCTGATACTTGCCAGGGGTAAGGTTGTTAACAGTAGCTAGATACCGAAAATTACCCTCTGTGGCGATACATCCACCCTCAAGTGGATGGATGGTAACGCGCACCGTCACTTTATTGCCCTTCCGTTCCGCCGCACCGCTTAGTTTCTGGCAAGGATAGGGGGTAGATACCCCTTCTGCACGAATCGCCATACTACCCGCGCCACCTGTTGCACTCATCAAAGGACGTTCTAACTGTTGCCCAAGGGGACCCGGTTGAGCGACGAAACGAAACCAGTCTGTTTGAGAGGATGTATCAGCTGAGACTACGTTCAAGGGATTGGACGCCAAAACAGAAGCGAATACACTGGCGAGTAGCAAAGTGTTCATTGTCAGTTTCCGATGATAAAAGGAAAGAGATTGGAGGCAATACTTTGCTTTGAATGACACTCACCAGAACTTCTCAGTTCCCTTCAACTGCGATCGCTCCATCACAGTGCGATCGCTTTTATGCAACCATACCAGAGAGGATTCGAGTAGTTGAGCCGCATGAAATACAACTGGATAAAAATTCTGCGTTGGTTTGCGATTGGAGTTCTGATTACTTTAGCAATCTGGCTGCTCAACAAATTTGGGATTGAGCAAGTTCGAGAACAGGTGGATCGGGTTGGCATCTGGGCACCCGCAATCGTGTTCGGGCTGCGCTTTACCAGTATCATCGTGCCAGTGCTTCCAGGTACGGCTTACGCGATTTTAGCCGGAGGTTTGTTTGGGTTCGCTCAAGGATTGCTAGTGGTTGCGTTGGCAGATTTAGCCTCCTGTACGTTCAATTTCTATATTGCTCGTCGCTATGGACGGAGTTTAGTAGAGCGATTTGTCGGTCAGCAATTTATGGAAAAAGTCGATCGCCTCGCTCAACAACATTTAGAAGGCAACTTTTTCCTAATGACGGGTCTTTTGATGACCGGACTATTTGATTTCGTCGCTTATGCCGCCGGAATGACTACAATGCGTTGGCAAAGCTATTTCTTAGCGCTCATTGTCAGCATTCTGATTGCCAAACCGCTTTGGGTAGCGGCTGGTGCTGGAATCTTTGAAGGTAGTCAGTTACTATTAGGCTTTGCAATCCTCGGAGCATTGGGCATCGGCATTGTGACTGCTATTGTTCAACGCCAGGGGTCACAATGATCGGCTAGGTGCTGAATGGCGGTGATACGATAAAAGCGATCGCCTGCGGCACACTATGCGATCGCGCTTGATTAAATATGCATCGAACTTTCATCCCTGGCATTGCTCCACCGGAAGTACAATCTCAACCCGCTTGGTGGTTTGCATTTGCGGGCAATAAGTTGCTAGTTCGCGTTGAAGGAACGGTGAGCTATATTCCCAATCTAATCAGCCTAACTGAGATTGGCTTAATGCCCGTGAGATCGCAATTTCTCGGCACCTTGGACGATAGACCTTGTTACTCGGCGGAACTACCCAAAGATGCAGTGATAGCCGATGGCCTGAGATTGCAGGGACTGCGCGAATTGTACGGCACCTTAGACGAAGACTTGTATGCACTCAGCAGTCGTGCCATTCAGATTATGGAATGGGATCGCACCCATCAGTATTGCGGACAATGTGCGACTCCGACAACCCAATTAACCAACGAACGTGCCAAGCGTTGTCCTAAGTGTGGATTAGTTAATTATCCTCGCCTGTCGCCTGCGGTGATTGTACTCATCTCGCGTGGTGAAGAGATATTGTTAGCTCGCGCTTCTCGGTTTCCCGCAGGAATGTACGGTTTGATCGCTGGATTTGTCGAACCGGGAGAATCACTTGAAGAAACAATCGTGCGCGAAGTCCGAGAGGAAGTTGGCATAGAAGTCAAGGATATTCGCTATTTTGGTTCGCAACCTTGGCCTTTTCCAAACTCGCTGATGATTGGATTCACAGCTACCTATGCCAGTGGTGACATTATCATCGATCCGCAAGAATTGGAGGATGCTGCCTGGTTTAGTAAAGACAGTCTACCGCTGATTCCCCCTAAACTGAGCATCGCTCGAAAACTTCTCGACTGGTTTGTTTCTACTCCCTAAGCGATTCGGATGATATTGCGATCGCAAGCCATACATCTGTAGGGACATTGCCATGTCCCTACAGAACGTTAGAACCACAAGATATTCCACCCAACTGAGAACCGCTATAAAAGAAGCGATCGCTCTCACTGTTCATCCTCTACATCCAGAGTGCGCGATTTGTTTAGCAGCAGCGCTTGCGCTATTGGATTTAACAAACATCAAGATGTTGAAATAAGTTCAGCAATAATATCTTCCGACATAAATTGCTTGAAATCTAAAATCTCAATCAGCACTAACTTTTCATTATTTGAGTAGTGAAGAATTACTCGTCCTTCATCCTCTGCATAGGCGATCGCATCATCTGATAGCTCAATCAGAAGTGCATCAACATCTTTGCTGTATTTAACTGTTTTCATAACGGCTCCTTCTGCCTGGATAAAGTGTAATCACTAGAATGAATGCCTCGTATTCTCGGTAGACAACCCGTAGCACTAGATTCTCATTCAACTGTTTTTGTGCTGTGATTTTTTCTCCTTCTCCCGCTTCTCGTTTATCAGGAAACTGAATGGTTTGAAGTATAAACTCCTGATCAATGGCAATTCCTCGTTCACTTAAGAGGTCAATTTTTAACAGGGCATGGTCACTGAACCGGATTTCCTTTGACATAGTTCTAACCCGAGAACTCAACTCCTAATGCGACAATTTGTTGGTTCATCCAGGCACTTGCAGTGGCTTCCTCTGTCTCAATTGCCCGTTCCACTCCAGTTTTAGCAATTTATAGCAACAAAGCGATCGCTCTCACCGTTCATTCTCCACATCCAGAGTGCGCGATCGCTATTGGCAAAAATCAAGACATTGAAATAAGTTTAGCAATAATATTTTCAGGGGCTTACTTCTACGGACTCAAACTCAATTTTGTCATATATATCTGCCAGCGATATTTGAAAAGAAAAGGAGTTTAGAGATACTATTTCATTGGCATCGTCATACTCAGTAAATGTCCAGCGTTTTTGCTCGGTTTTGAAGTATTGCTCAATGTGCATAGTGTATTGGTCAGAAATGTTGAATGCTGATACAAAACTTTACATAGTTAGTTGCAATAAGTCTAAAAAGCCTAAATTAGTCAACAGAACATCATCTCCTCAAACCAATGGACATAACTGATTTTTTGACACATACAACATTGTAAATAGCGGAATTTATCTAATAGTGTATGACCCCATTGTTCGGGAATACATAAAAGCTGTAAAATCAGATAAGCTATCAAACTAATGTAAATTTGTATAGTAATACCATTGACGTTTTTAGTAATTAATTTGTCAAGTTTTAAGTGCATTTTTAAAAACTTCCATAATAATTCAACTCCCCAACGTAATCGATAAATATCCCTAATGTCATCATCACTAACTGCTGCATCCCCTGCTGCTGGTAAATTAGTTACTAAACGGAATTCACTTCGGGTTTCCAGATCACAAAAACTAATCACTCTATATGCTTGAGCATTGTTAGATGCACCAATTTTCACTAATTCATTTGACTCGTGAAATTCTAACTTCCAATTGTTTTTTATCCGCAAAACAAAGTATTTTTTTTCTTGTACTAAGTCTTGAATGAATTTTAATCCCGCAAATCCCCTATCCATTATGCCAACAGCATTTGTTGGTAAGCTAGACATCATTTTTGCACCAAAATTATAATCATGCTTATACCCAAAATTGATGAAGTTATCTCCAAGACTCCCTGTAGATAAATTCAGAGAACTAAAAAGTTTAACCTGATTATGACCCAGAAACCACAACAATTTACTTGTTAAAGTAATAACCGTTGAATCAATTGGACAAATAGCATATTCACCATGTATTTTTTTATGGGGTTTCTTCTGCACTAACTTATTCAATTTCTGATAAATTTCTTGAAAAGGTTTCTGGCTCCGATGAGAACTCGCCTTAGAAAATGTAGAAATATCTACTTCAAACCCTGTATTGTTTAATCTTTTAAATAAATCCCGCATACTCGTTAAGCTGTTATCCAGGGCATAAGATAGCCAACACTCAAAGAACAGACGACTGTTTAACACTGGATAATCATTTTTTGGTAGTCCTCTCAGGACACCTTTGACAACCTTCGGAAATGAATTTATAATCATTATCAACAGATATACTTAGATTTATAGCCCAAAATATAACAGATTTTGGGCTATTTTTATCGAGGCTTTCTTAACATTCAACATTTCTGTGTATTGGTCAATTAAGAGATATTCTTGAAAACTGGTAATGGTACGATAGGCGGTAAATTTTGCGTCTTTGTCATAGCTTCTAGTAGATGCTGACAACACTTCAGCAATCATCAAGGGGTTAGTAATGGTGTCTCGCCGTCCTTCTTGTAATTGCAATTCACCCTGAACTACCATGACATCAGGATAAGTATAGATGCGTTTTCTAGGAATCCAGAGACGCTGATCGGTGACGAATACTCGATAAGGTTGACGCTTGAGTGCAAAATTCAACGCACCACTCAGGTTAAGCGCAATTTGATTGTGATTGGGGGTTCCGCCAGTCATTAGGGCAACTTCACCATTAATATATTCATGCCGTTCTTCTGAGCTAACCTCAAACTCAAGGTATTCTTCATCTGTGTAAACTTTTTTATCTTCAGCTTGCATAATCATTGTTTCTAAGTTTGAGAATTACACTATTGGGATAAGCCTTCTGTCTAAGTCGGTAAATAAATTATGACAAACTGAATGTTTGGTTATTGTCCCAGTTTCAATCTTGAGCGATCGCTCTCACTGTTCATCCTCCACATCCAGAGCGTGCGATCGCTCTCTCCGCCCCACTCCTGATAAACTATGGAGCGGCTTACTCAGATGCACTTTGAATGATTCTCATCATCCGCGATCGCGCTACAAAGGCGCAAATTGATGGAATGCGGTCGGCTCATCGTTTCTACATTAAACTAGCAGTAGATATCGAGCATGGAATTCTTGCAGGTGGTGGGGAGCTTCATGCAGATTGTGAAGCGGTGTTGCTGGAAGATGGGAGCAGGCAGGAAAATATATGGGGAGCGAGTTGGAACCCATTGACGCAGGAAGTGTTCTATGAATCGCTGATTAATATCCGTCCTCGTCAAAATAATCGCTCGATGGAGATTCTTGACCCAGCAATTCGAGAGCAAGTTGCCCAAATTACTCAGGAGTTATTAGAAGGCGTATGAAAGACTGGACGACAAAGCGAGAGCATTATTTGCATGAATCTGTACCCACTCGCTTAGGAGAACTCGCTGCAAACTTAGCTCGAATTCGGTCATTTTCTAATAATGACCTGAACCGCGATGCAGTTGCCCATTTGATAGAGGAAAGCAAGTTTTTCATCGAGTGGACAGCAATCGATTCTGGAATAGACATTGCAGCAGAGTTAGTTGAGTTACAAGTGCAATTAGCTCGTTGGCAACTAAATTGGTCAAACATTTGGGCAGACAATTCACAACGAACGAAGGTTGCCCAACAAGCGAAAGTTTGGTCAGACCATATATTAGAAATGTCAGGATTGCTGTCTGAGCCAGTGACATTATGGCATCAAAGTAGCTAGACTCTAAACATTCATTTAGCGATGATGGGTTTCGTTCCTCAACCCATCCTACGGCTGAAGAGGGTAACGTCATCTCAAGTTGAAGGGACTTGCAGTAGGTAGTTTAGGAGTTAGTTACTAACATTACTAATGAAGGTGAAATGCCACAAAAATATATTTTTGAAACCAATGAGATAAGAGCAACTGGATATTACGAAAATGGTAGAAATGGAGAATTTATTGTCGAAAAAGGTTCAACAGCAGTTGGCGACATGAGGCTAGGTAATTCATTTATTGAACGCCCTGAAAATGAAGGAAGGCGTTATTTAAGGCAGAAATTAATACAAGAAGGAAAACTAAGAAGTAATGGTGATTTTTTAATTTTCACAGAAGATGTTCCATTTAACTCTCCTTCCCAAGCTGCAACAATAATTGCTGGTAGTAATCAAAATGGGTTGAAAGTATTTGGAATTACGTAATTATTCTGTAATTACTCTTACAGCCGACCACCTGCAATGCCCGAAGCAAAATGGCTGAACTCAGGCGTTATTTGCTCAGCGTAATAGGGGTTATCGGTGAGGTTTAGTGCAATCACCCATCGCCGTAGTAAGGCGTCTAGGTTAAAATGTTGAGTTCATAAAATTAGCAGAATCAAAATATACCAAGCTTAGAGGCATTGATCTACCCAACAAATTAGGCTGGATGTGTTACTACAATAGTACACTTTTGAGGTTGTTTGACTGCACGTAAATATCGGTGCGATATCCTCTTTCCAATAGCCATCTGTAATGTCAAGCGATCGCATCATCAAAGAAACTTGCGCGATCGCATCCTTGCTAAGTTTTCGCTGCACATAGAAGCGCGATCGCTACCTAGTCATACTTTGAGTTTACGCAGTTGCAGCAGTTTGCTCTTCAGGGAGAAACGCAAGAACAATTTGCTCCCTTGGAATGCCTGCGGCGATTAAGTCTTTGGTGATTCCCTGTTCCATTCCGTCATATTCCACCCAAACCTTACCCTCACTCAGAGTCACATAAATCAAATTCCCCCTAACTCGTCGTCCTCTATCCCAACCCACCTGCATCAGCGCATAGCGGTTTTGCGTGTCGTCAAATACCGTGTCGAGCCGAATATCACCGTGAGAAGGTTTGAATTGAGCGTATCGTTGAATTACTTGCTTTACAATGTCCCGTTCTTGAGTGGTGGTATCCATTGCTTCACCTCTTGCGCCGCTACATCTACAATAAGCAATTTCATCGGTAACTCACGCCTCACCAACTCACCAATCGGTTCGCTGAAAATCCCGTCAAAAGTTGTGTCTGCAATAGCAAGATACAATTCACGATCTGGATCGACCTGTTCAAGTAGAAGTCGATAAAGAACGTATTGACCAATCGCTTGCTCCAAATCAGCAATTGCCGAATTGCCTCGAAATTCCTTGATTTCAACTGCAATTCGACTACTCCCGCGTCTCGCACCAATAAAGCGTCCTGCAATACCGCTGACGGCATCTAATCTTGCTGCTAAGTCGATAAACAGAAATCGCTCACCATAGGATATGACATAGGGATCATCCGTGATTTCCCAACCCTCTTTGATGAGAGCTTGCCTAATGATGTTATGGATCGCATCTCGTTGAGGCATGACTTAATAGGCCATAAGCCGCATGACTAGCCTATAGTACGCTATGCGAAGCGACTTTTCAGCGCAACGCGATCGCATCCTTGCTAAGTTTTCGCTGCACGTAGAAGCGCGATCGCATCCTCAAACAAACGCAAGCTATCGCTCTTCGTGGAAGATTTTCTGTCTTATCTTACGCTCACTTTACTCTTGAATACTGTCTCACTTAACGAACCCCTATCCGGGTATTGGTGGATTACTTCAACTTGGTACTTGCCAGGGGTAAGCTTGTTAAGAGTAGCTTCATAGCGGAAATTGCCGACCATGAGTATACATCCACCAGTCTCAGGTGGACGGATGGTAACGCGCATCGTCACCTTATTGCCTTTGCGTTCCGCCGCACCGCTGAGTTTCTGGCAAGGAGTTGATGTTGATAGGTCTGTACGAACCGTAATATTTCCCGTACCACCTCTTGCACTCACCAAAGGACGTTTTAACTGTTGTCCAGGCGTACCCGGTTGAACCATGAAACGAAACCAGTCTGCTTGAGAAGGCGTGTTCTTTGAGGACACATTCAAGGGATTAGACGCCAAAATAGAAGCGAATACACTGGCGAGTAGCAGAGTCTTCATGGTTGGTTGCTATTAATAAAAGGAAAAAAGATTGGAGCGTGCCATGCTTTAACCTGTATGACACTCAGCACGACTTCTCAGTTCCCTTCAACAGCGATCGCCTCCATCTCCAGCCAAAGCGATCGCAACCTCAAATAAACTTGCGCGAGCTGACAAGTCAGCGCTTCGCGATCACATCCTTGCTAAATTTTCGCTGCACGTAGAAGCACGATCGCTCATACTAGAATACAGAATGTCAAGTGAGAGCAGCACACTATGTCATCAGCAGCGATCGCTACAGTAGTAAAGATGATGGAGTTTTTACCTGTTGATGTACAGGAGCAAGTTGCAGAGCATCTTCGGGAGTATATTGACGACTTACAAGATGAAATTCGATGGAATGAATCGTTCCAGAGAACACAACAAAGCCTTATTGCTGCTGCAAAACGTGCCAAACAGGAGATTGCTGAAGGGCAAGCTACTGTGATGGACTACGACCAACTATGAAGTCGGCAGCCCTTCCCTCCTGTTGGGTTGAATATCGGCAGTTAAGTAATGATCTCAGGCAGAGTGCCAGGAAAGCTTATCGTCTGTGGGCAAAGAATCCATTTCACCCATCTTTGCATTTCAAGTGCATCAATAGCCAAGAGGATATTTGGTCTGTTAGAGTGAAGCGAGGTTATCGGGCGCTTGGAGTATTAGAAGGCGATACAGTTACATGGTTCTGGATCGGTAGCCACGACGATTATGAGCGGTTCTTCTCGTAAGTTGTATCAGGTCAATATTCGCCTATGCGAACTGACGAGTCAGCGTAACGCGATCGCATCCTTGCGAAATTTTGGCTGCACGTAGAAGTGCGATCGCCTGTCGTTATAGTTTGAGTTTAAGCAGTTGCGATAATGTTGCTCCAACTATAATTGGACAAAAGGCTCTCAGGTAAAGACATGACTACAGTCGCTATCTTGCCAGTATCTGATGCCAATGGCGAGAGGCTCTATCGAGCGATCGCAGGTGATAAGCAATCAACAGGTAAAACCGCAGGTGAAGCGCTCGATGCGTTAACTGCTCAGTTAGAAGGTAGCGAATTGGGTACATTACTGCTTATCCAGAGTTTTCGTCCTGACTGGTTTTTTAGTGCTGGGGAGCAACAGCGTTTATCAGAGTTGATGAGTTTGTGGCGAACAGCTCGCGATGAAGGACAGGTGCTACCTCCAGAACAACAAGCAGAGTTAGATAGACTGGTTGAAGCTGAATTGAAAGCAGCCACAGCCCGAACAGCAGCTTTGGTGCAACAACTGAGTCAATGAACCCTTTCTATACTCTAGTCGCTGACCGCGCTGCTCATCGATGTGAATATTGTCATACTCCAGAGCTAGTTTTCAACTTCCCGTTTGAAGTCGAACATATTGTGCCTCTTTACCGAGGCGGCGCTGATGCCGAATTCAATCTGGCTCTTGCTTGTCGCTCCTGCAATCTTCGTAAAGGAACTCGCATCAGTGGAATCGATCCTGAATCCGATACGGAAGTTCGTCTGTTTAACCCAAGGCAAGACCAATGGGACGACAATTTCCAAGTAGACAGCGATTCTGGAACGCTTGTGGGAAAAACACCCATTGGAAGAGTAACAATTGCTTGTTTAGAGATGAATAGCCAAGCACAAGTAACGGCGCGGCAGCTATGGATTCGTCTAAGTTTATTTCCTTAACAATACCTATATCGTCATGGGCGATAAGCCGAATGACTAGCTTATAGTATGCTATGCGAACTGACGAGTCAGCGCAACGCGATCGCATATTAACCCTAAGAATCGCTTGAGAAATGTACTCCCAACTTTCCCATAGAGAAAACACATTCAAATAGTTGTGGGGCAGCAATTATAAATAATCGCTGCCCCACACAGAGTATTAACTATTTCTTGCGTTACTTACGCAGGAAGCAATACTGTATCAATGATGTGGATGACACCATTATCAGCAGCAACATCGGCTGTTGCAACTGTTGCATCATTCACCTTGACGCCACCATTGGAAGCATCAATTTTCACATCTGAACCCTGAACTGTAGTAGCTGACTTTAGCTTAGCTACGTCAGCTGCCATCACTTTGCCGGAAACCACATGATAGGTCAGGATTTGCTTAAGCTTCGGAATATCTTGAAGCAAGGAATCTACTGTACCTGCGGGAAGTTTAGCGAAAGCTTCATCAGTAGGCGCAAACACAGTGAAGGGACCAGCGCCTTGTAGTGTATCAACCAAACCAGCAGCTTTGACGGCAGCAACTAGGGTGTTAAATGAACCAGCCTGAACGGCGGTATCTACGATATTAGCCAAGTTTTTTACCTAGTTTTTTGTCTCTTGTTAACAACTATAAAGGGTATTCTAATAAATTGTCTGTACCTTTAGGCATACACTCACTTTGTTGGGCGGGGGCCGCAGAAATACTGGATATCCTTTATACTAATAAAGCTATAGGTTTAATTTAGGTTAAGTGGAGTTTATGCAAAAGTTATAAGATAAACTTCGATTTTATTTAAGAAGGTTACTTAGCATTTTTATAACAATAACTACTGGAATAGTATACATTACTGCAAATACAGCCGAGGCAACGCTTTCTCATATTTTTAATATAAATTCATGTAGTTTTATCCTAATCTTGTAGATTAACCTGCTTAGCTGAATTTGGCAAATGCGGAGTAGTGGAAACCTGAATCGCTGCTTCAGGGAAAGCAGATTTTCTGTTCTGTAATGGTAAGTGCAATTGGGCAAAGCCCAGCGCCTGTCTGAAGAGATGCCAAAAGCTGCTCAAGCGATCGCACTCTTCTCAGATGAAGTCTAGATCGTTGCTTGCACTAAAGGACTATCAAAGATTTCCGTACCCATAGAAAAGCACCGCAAGGTAAATTGCGGTGCTTTTCCTTCACTTAGCCTTATTTATCAGATGCAAGAAGCTCTGATACGGCTGCGTGTGCCAACACAACACCAGGTTCCCGCTGGAAAGCGTTGTAGTATTTCCTGGCAAACCCATTGCCTACCTCTGAGGGAGTTAGCAGCGTGCGAGCATATCCAATCAAATTCTGGACATCCTCCAGCGATACGGGTTCATCAGCTTGGAGCATTTCATCAATCTGCACAACCAGCTCAGAAATGCGATGCAGCCAAGCAAATTGTTCATGCTCAATGACGAGTTGAAGAAGTTCCGTGTTCGAGACTCGTCCGCGCACCTGTTCGTAAGTGATGCGTTCTGTGTCAAGCAACATCCGGTGGAGGTGCAGCAATTTATTCCGCAGATCGCGCAGATATTGATGTTGATGTATTCGTTGTAAAAGTGTGTTAGAAGTCAATTGAACCCATCCTCCCATTACGATAATCTTCAATCGCTTGAACAATTTCTGCTTCGGTATTCATCACGAATGGCCCGTAGCGGACAACTGGCTCGTTTAGCGGGACGCCAGCAATGAGCAGCACATCCAATGGCGATCGCGCATTTGATGGATTTGAAATTGCTACTTCCTCACCATCTTGTGCAAACAACACCATCTGTCCATCTCCTGCACGTTCCTTGTCTGCACCAAACAAACCTTCTCCATCTAGCACGTATGTAAAGGCATTGTATTCTTTTGGCACAGGCTGAACCACTGTTCCGCCTGGTTGGAGGGTGAAGTGCAGGTACATTATCGGAGTCTGCGTTGCGATCGCTGACTTCACTCCCAGCGCTTCTCCAGCGATCGCTTTTACCGTTACCAAGCCATCATCAGTCTGAGCCGTGGGAATTTGCTCCGCCGAGATTTCCTGATAACGAGGCTTCATCATCTTGTCCCGCCGAGGCAGATTGACCCAAAGTTGCAGTCCGTGAAGCCGTCCGCCAGTCCGAGCAAATTCTCGCTCTGGCATTTCCGAATGCACAACACCCGCTCCTGCTGTCATCCACTGCACATCACCGGAACCCAACTGTCCTGCATGACCCTGTGAATCTTTGTGTTCCAAGCGCCCCTCAAGGACATAGGAAACCGTCTCAAAGCCTCGATGGGGATGATCCGGCGCTCCTTTTGCTTGACCCGGCTCAATATCAACCGGCCCTAATTCATCAAGGAGGAGGAAGGGGTCGAAGTGGGAAAAGGCGCTTTTGGGGAATGGGCGACGCACAAGCATCCCTTCACCCTCCAGGGTTTCGACACTGTTAATGATGCCTGCAACCGTTCGCATCGTTCGTATTTGAGTCGTCATCAACTGTCTCCTTGATGCCTTAGTTTTCAGTTTAATAAGAACCCTGGCGAAGAATATGCGGATAACCAGCACTTGCAGAGTATGAAAGTCTATCTAAATTGGGTCATAAACCCCGGACGGCAAGAAGCTGATGCCTTTAGGTTCTTTGTCGGAGCACATCATTCATTTCGTTTACTTTGATTGCTCCTATATGTGATTACTCATATATTAGCATAAGATCATAAGTAAGCAATAGAGCTTCCACTACTTCATTCTTCGGAAAACCGTCTATGTCTCTGGCACACGCAATTCTGGGTTTACTTCAGCAACAAGAGAGGACGGGTTATGACCTGAAAACAGGCTGCTTCGATGGATGTATTGCTCACTTGTGGCCCGCAGACCAAGCACAAATCTACAGAACCCTCGATAAACTGGTTGAGCAAGGTTGGATTACCTGTACTGTAGAAATTCAGAGCGATCGCCCCAATCGCAAAGTTTACAGTTTGACAGAGGCAGGACTAGCTGAGTTAATCCGGTGGCTTCAATGTCCTCAGCCTTTGGCAACGGTAAGAGAACCGTTACTTATTCAAATGTATTTCGCCGGACAGCTATCAAATGATGCGATTATTCATCTGCTAGAAGAGCAGCTAGCTGCACGTCGCGAAAAGCTGGCTGAGTGTGAGAATATTGATTTACCAACTCTGGGCGACGAAGCTGCTAGTCGCGAACAGATTATGCAACGCCTGGTGCTGGAGCTGGTAATGGGAAGAGAACAAACTTATATTGATTCGCTCAAGAGTGCCATTGATGTAATTCGTCAGCAGTGAACTTTTTAATGTAACGTGAGTTCGGGATAAGGAAAGGACGAGCAGGTAGGCTGAAAGTGTTGAAGTTCCAAGCCACCTATACTCGTCCCATGCTTAGTCTAGAAGACCTCTTCTGCTCCGTCGATGATTTCTGCC
Source organism: Funiculus sociatus GB2-C1 (assembly GCF_039962115.1). NCBI lineage: Bacteria > Bacillati > Cyanobacteriota > Cyanophyceae > Coleofasciculales > Coleofasciculaceae > Funiculus > Funiculus sociatus. The sequence goes on from NZ_JAMPKJ010000027.1 coordinate 50,483, forward strand.
AACAGTTTGAACCGATCTGGCAAAACCAGTTGCTTTGTAATGGAGTATTGCACCGCAATCGGCGACGCAGCTTGTGCTTAAGCGAAATGATGAGCATCCTGATTGCCTTCCATCAATCCTCCTATCGCAATTTCAAAGCCTACTACACCGAAAAGGTGCAAGCCCAGTGGCACTCAGCTTTTCCAGGGTTAGTTAGTTATGGACGGTTCGCCCTTGTGTATACCCAGCACCCTGTTACCGTTGTGTGCCTACTTGCACTCTTGTTTTGGCAGATGTAGCGGCATTAGTTTTCTCGATTCCACCAGCCTCAAAGTCTGCCATAACCGTCGCATCAACCAACACAAAGTATTCAAGAACTTGGCAGCACGAGGCAAAACCTCGGTAGATTGGTTCTTTGGGTTTAAGGTACACCTGCTGGTTAATGACAAAGGCGAGTTGCACGGGCTTCACCTTCACCCCAGGGAATATTGACGACCGCACTCCTATGCCTAAACTGTTGCAACAGCTATTTGGTAAGGTGTTTGCTGACAAGGGCTATGTTTCTCAGAAGTTGGCTCATGTATTGTTGGAAACTACAGGTGTGCAACTGATCACGAAGCTACGGCGCAACATGAAGAATCGCTTGATGGCGTTGAGCGACCGCCTCATGCTCCGTAAACGGGCGATCATCGAGACGGTGATTGACCAGCTCAAAAACATTTCTCAGATTGAGCATTCTCGTCACCGTTCCCCGGTCAACTGCCTGGTCAACGTGGTCTGTGGCTTAATTGCTTATTGTCACCAACCGAAGAAAGCGTCCATTGCGCTTGACCATAATTTCCTCCCCTCCGCTTAACCCGAACTCACGTTGACTAAGCTCAAGCGCAACATGAAACAGCGATTGATGTCGCTCAATGACCGTCTGATGCTCACAAAGCGCTCGATTATTGAAAGTATCATCGACCGGTTGAAAAACATTTCTCAAATCGAGCATTCTTGGCATCGTTCTCCGGTCAATTGTTTTGTCAACATTTTGGCTGGAGGGAATTGCCTACTGCCATCAGCCAAAGAAACCGTCGATCGCAATTGACTACAATCTCTTGGTTCCAGCTTAACCCGAACTCACGTTAATTAGAATCGTCATAATTTCACTCAAACTCAAACTAAGTGGTCGATTGCGAAAGTGCAAGCCAAATCCCAAAAGCTGCTGCTTCCATTGCGGCTCAAAGGTTTTGCACAAATCATCTACAAAGCAGAACAGTTCTTCTAGACTAAGCATGAGGGCAAACAGGGCATGAAGTTTTTGCATTTTCAGCCTATCGGGTTTGCCCCTTTCTTGTCTCAATCCTTATCCCGAACTCACGTTAAAGTAAGAGGAAATCGTCATGCTGACCTGGGATAAAGCGCTACATCTGGTACTTCCCTTCAGTCAGCAAAGAAGGCTATCACCGCATCTTTTGGCAGTTCCGCCGAGTAACAAGGTTTATCGTCCAGGGTGCCGAGAAATTGCGATCGCACAGGTATCAAGCCAATCTCTCCCAAACTGATAAGATTGGGAATTGTGCTGAGTGTCCCTTCTAGTCGAACCAACAGCTTATTGCCGACAAATGCGAACCACCACGCAGGTTCAGATTGTACTGGAGGTGGAGCGATGCCGGGGATGAAGGTTCGATACCTATTCAGTAGAGTGTGATCGCACGTATCCACCTAGCGTGCGGTAGGCAGCCGCCTTCATCGTATCATTGCGATCGGAACATCATTTCCCTTAGCAACGGAACATGGCGTTGCTATATCGCCGCGCATATCCTGGCATCATGATGAATTATTGTTGTTTAAAGCAGGGGGAACTTAAATAATGCGATGTGTAATTAGTAGTCGTGCGGGGCAAGTTTTGGCAAGGGGTCGCCTGATTCTTCACAAGAGTGATGATGGCGAATTGCGATTGAATTTGGAAACCGAGGGAGGGAGGTTGCTTGAGGGTGGAATCATTGATCCGGATGGAGATATGGCATCAGCTAGTGAAGTGTTATTTCGTGAGTTCTTTGAAGTTTGGGGTATGAGCGATTTGACGTTGAATGTAACAGTCAGATAAGCGATCGCTCACAGACAACTTCCTTAAGTTCTTGCTCTAGACGTGGGACTACTTCAACAGATGCGTATGTCTGAATTTTAGTATGAGCGATCGCACTGATGCCCACGTGGAACGAAAATTTAGCACGGATGCGATCGCTCTGTTTGCTTGAGGATGCGATCGCTCACAGATAACTTGCAATTATGCTTGCTCTTTGAGTTCTTTCTAGCGTTTATTAGTGAGAATCATTCAAAGTCCATCTGCGTAAGCCGCTCCATAGTTTATCAGGGGCGGGGTGCAGGGATCGGCTCTCCAGATTGAAACTTGTGACCTTCAACGATGAGAGCGACTTTGTGTTTTTAAAGCTTGATAAATAGATAAAGCAGCAAGCCCCTCCAATGCTGCAATATTGCCAGTACGAGTGGTGCAAACCCACACGCAGCTAAACTCTAAAATAAGGTTTCCCACAATAATTATTAGTGCAGCAGTCAATACTTGCTTTGTGAAATGCTTAGGTACAACAAAAAGCCCCAGCAAAATTAAGCCAGTGATCATAGACCCGGTAAAGCCTTGCTGCCACTCTACAAACTCCCGAAATTGTAACGTCTGCGGGAGCGCGATCGCTTTAACTGGCATAAATATCGCTAAAATCAACTTTGCCGACCCCACCCCAAGAATCCAGCCATTAGCGGTCGATAAACGTTGTTGGGGGTTAGGTATCAACCCCGGTAAATCCCGCCCATCCAAACTCAGGTGTAGGTATGGCTGAAACCCCATTCCCAATATTTTGAAACTTGGAATCTGCTTAATCTTTAACCGCGAACCGTTCTTTAGAACAAATTCATGTGCTTTTCTAAGTTTAGCTCTGGGAATCCTGCCAATTTCCTCACCATCTAAGCGAATTACAATCTCTCGACTAAAAAATCCCCAGGAAATTGCCAAGCGTGGGGGTTCGCCTTCTTCCAAAGCATAGAATTCTTGCTGATCGAACATAACAAGGCTAATAAATATTCCTAGTTTTTGATTTTAACTGCGGGGAAGATAGATTGATGCGATCGCACTTGCAACGCCAACCAATTTTCCAGTTATTAGCACAGCGTAACTCACAGAAAGATTAAACCGCTCACTTTAAGATACCCGACTTCTTCGAGAAGTCGGGTATCTCGTTTACATCAAATGAATCAACGCCTCAACAAGTATCTGATTTTGCTCATCAGTACCGACAGTAATGCGAAGCTTATCCTCTAAACCAGGCTGCTTGAAGTAGCGCACCAAAATTCCCCGTTCCTTTAGCGCCAGATAAATTTGCTCTGCATTGCCTTTGGGGGGTTGTGTCAAAAAGAAATTAGCTTGAGAATCCCACAACCGGAATCCCAATTGCTTGAGAGCCACCCCTAGAGTTGTCCGCGATCGCTTCACCTTTTCGGCACACTCATTTTTATAAGCTTGATCGCGCATCGCCGCCGCGCCAACAAAACAAGCGATCGCGTCAATGTTGTAGCTATCTTTAACCTTAAATAAGCCACTCAAAAGCTTTGGATTTGCAATCCCAAAACCCAGCCGCAACCCTGCCAGAGAATAACCTTTAGATAACGTGCGGATTACAATAACATTCTCAAATTCCTTCACCAAGGGCAACGCCGTTTCGCAAGCAAAATCAACGTAAGCCTCATCAACAACTAAAACGCCAGACAACCTCGCCGCCAACTGTCGAATCTCGTCAATGCGAACAATATGCCCTGATGGACTATTGGGCGTTGCAATAAACGTCACCGCACCGTTTACCGCCACCAATTCTTCAATTGGCAAACGATAATCTTCCCCATAGGGAATTTCGACACGCTCCGCAGGCTGGATATCCGTCAATGTCCGATACAGTACATAAGTCGGCATCGGATAGACGACCTTGCGCCCCAACTCCGCACAAGCACGCACCACAACATTCAGCAATTCATCGCTGCCATTGCTAACAATAATCCACTCAAGCGGAACCTCCAACGCACTAGCGATCGCAAGGCGAAACTCGTTGGCGTAAGGATCTGGGTAACGTCGCAGCCATTCACTATCCAGGTTTCGCAGAACTGCGATCGCATCTGGTGAAGGCGGATAGGGATTTTCGTTGGTGTTCAGTTTGATGATATTTGTCCCAGGCTTGGGCTGTTCGCCGGGAACATAGCCAGTCATCGCCTCAACACTGGGGCGGAAGTAGGTAGTCATGGACTGTGTTGCGTCTAGAAAAAATGAATTATTGGAAGCAGAAACCAGCTAACACAAGCGGTAAGACTATAAAGGCAAACACAATCAGAACAACGGTTCCCTCATCAATGTCGATAGTATTCTTCTGGCGATCGCGCATCTGGCACCTTCTATAAAATCTGCATATTTATTCAGGCTAGGGGATTTTGGTTCCTTTCTCCAAGCCCCATCAGATTGATAATTACTGGCCGCATAACAAGACCTTTGGAAGCTTTATTAATCAACCTTTTGGGGAATCACCCAGAACAAGATAGCAATCTTTATAAATTGCTCTTTGCAAACTCCTCGCACCAGCAATACAATCGGCTGTAGGGTGAGATGTTGCTGAAAGACTCTGTAATTAAGCTCTCATTCCCAAGATTCTGATTTAGAGACGCTGGCGCAAACACCCTCATGCTTCAACCAGAACAAGTAATTCACAATCGTTACCAACTCAAGCAAAAACTAGGACAAACTGCTGGGCGACAAACCTGGCTGGCAGAGGATATATCTGTACCAAATGCTGAACCTGTCGTAGTGAAGTTATTGGCGTTTGGCGATGAGGTGCAATGGGACGACGTGAAATTATTTGAGCGGGAAGCGCAGGTACTCCGACAACTAGCTCATCCCCAAATTCCCAAATACCGGGATTCGTTCTCAGTTGACGATCGCCTGCTCTGGTTTGGGCTAGTGCAAGATTACATCCCCGGTTCCTCCCTCAAGCAATTGCTGGCTCAAGGCAAACGCTATACGGAACAACAGGTACGCCAGATTGCGGCTGACATCCTCCATGTACTGACTTATCTACATGAACTCAGCCCACCCGTCCTGCACCGCGATATTAAGCCCAGTAACTTGATCTGCGGCGAAGGCGATCGCATCTATCTGGTTGATTTTGGTGCGGTACAAGACCGAGCAGCAAGGGAAGGAGCCACTTTTACGGTCGTTGGTACTTACGGCTATGCGCCAATCGAACAGTTTAGCGGACGGGCGGTGGCTGCTTCTGACTTATATGCTTTGGGTGCGACGCTGATCCACTTGCTAACTGGCATTTCTCCATCTGAGTTGCCTCAGAAAGACCTCCGCATTCAGTTTGCCGATCGGGTAAGTCTGACTCCCCGCTTTGTGCAGTGGATTGACAAGCTTGCCGAACCTGATGTAGCAAAACGGTTTCAGACTGCTCGACAGGCGTTAGAGGCATTGCGTGCTGATAGCCGCATTTCCTCAGATGATAAGTCAGCGGCGCGATCGCGTTCTACTTCCCAACACAGCGAACTTGAACCATCTAAGGAGCGATCGCTAACACCTCCATACAATAGCCAAATTGAATTGAATCAAACTGCTGATGAACTGTTGATTACGATTCCTGGCGCAAGCCTCTGGAATCTTTTAATGTTAATTCCGATTGCGATCGCTCTGATTGCCTTTGTCCCAATTGTGACATATTCTATTGCGGTAATCCCTATTGAATTTAGATATATTCTCTTTTTTCTCCTAATTGTTATCACCATTAGCGGAAGCGTTTCTTGGGAATTCTTGCCAACCTTTGTACAGTTTAATCGATCACAGTTCTCCATCTACCAACACCGTTTCGGCTTCACTAGGATGAGGATACGCGGTTCAACGGCGGACATTGAAGATGTGTTCCACACGATGAAAACGGTTCGGAATGGAAAAGAGAAAAGGGTAGTCACGATCCAGACCAACCGTAGAGAATATTTCTTACCTGAAGGAATGAGTAGGGATGAATGTAGCTGGTTAGCTAATGCGATCCAATACTGGCTGGATTTACGCTAATGCTGTTCAGTTAGCGCGATCGCATTCATAGAGGTGAAGGATGAATGGTAGGAGGGAGTGCAGTTGCAAGTTGGTTACATTTGTGCGCCAGGGAACTTCATTTTGAGCATCCGCAATTTGCACAACCCCCTACCTTTACGAGCAAAGATGCCGTTTTGACGACATTACTTTTTGAGTGCCTTTTTCACCAAGTCTGGAATTTGAGAAGGACTGTCTGCTATGGGGATTTTGGCTTGCTTAAAAGCGGCAATTTGGCGCTCTTCGGGGGTTAGTTCAGATGCTAGTCCATCTCGCTGAGAGGCGAACATCATTTCCCGATGCCGAAGACTAATAGCATTCGCGTGACCTATTAGTTTCTTTTGAGATTTACGACCTGCAAGGTAAGCAACTACTGGTTTGTCAAGTTCCTCAACAATGTATTTAGCAGCCGTTTCTTCACAGGGTACACCGATATGATTGACTAAAACAATTGCCTTAGTGTTTTTATCCGCAGCCAAAATTTGCAACCACTGGACAACCGAAGATCCAACAATTGGATCGCTGCCAATACTAACAGCAACCGACTGACCAAGACTTGCTTGTGTCAATTCCCAAGCAACTTCGTAGGCCAGAGTTCCGGTGCGACCAATGATACCGATGTTACCGGGGGTATAAAATTTACTTTCGTGAGTGCCTAGTAAAATTTTCCCTGGAACAATGATGCCTGAAGAGCCGGAACCCAGGACGAGGGTTTTGGTAGCTTCTGCCTTTCTCAGCAGTTTTACCATGTCCAGGGGAGGGATACCACCAGTGATGAGAATAATTTGTCGGATGCCAGAAGCGATCGCTTCTAGTGCTGCATCTAACACCTGATAAGCTGGTACAAAAATAATGCTAGTGTCAATCGCACCGACTTCCACGATTGCCTGTTCTACCAGGTCAAAAACTGGTATGCCGTGCAACAGCTGCCCACCATGTCCGGCGCTCGTTCCGGCGACTATATTTGTACCATAGGATTTCATCCGAGCGGCGTAGATTGAACCTTGTTCTTCCGAGATGCCCTGTACCAGGATTTTATTGTCTGGCGTTACATTCATGTTTTAGCAGTGGACTTTGCTAGAGAGACGGCTTGAGCGATCGCATCCTCCAGGTTATCGATCCAGTTTACAGGCATTGAGGCGAAATGCTCGCTTGAATAATCAATTTCTCCCCCAAGCAGGCGGACGATAAACTGGGGAAGACTTTTTTGATCGTATCTGCGATCGCTTCCACGGGGGCGAAAGCGGCGAGTTGCCTGCGAGGGAACTTCTGGAATATCGTTAACTTTTCGTTGCAGGTAGTTGACAATTGATGAAGCTACTTCTTCATTAACTGCGGCACTACCGACAATATTCACCAGTAAAACTTTGATATTCTTATTTTGAACAAAGCGCTCCAACTCTTGTTCAAGCTTTTCGCCGCGAGATGCTGCACTTAAATCTCCACTTGCCTCTTCACTCACACTCAGGCATAAACGAGGCGAACCGCCAGCGCGAGTTACTAAATCGGCCATTGCGATCGCTAAATCGCTACCATTGCAGAGAATCCCAATGTTGCCGTCTCGATTTACCCAGTTGAGACTTGATTGAGAAGTATTATTGTAAGTTTCTAGCGGCGTTTCTTTAGTCATCTCTGACTCTGGCATTTCTGCTGCCAGCATTGCCAGATCCGGGTGACGGTTGAAAGCAGCATCGTTAACAGTAATTTTGCCATCCAGCGCCATCACTTCACCTGTGGCACTAACACCCAGAGGATTGATTTCCAATCCATCCAAGTCTTTTTGGACAAACAGCTGGTACATTTTTTCTAAAATGCAGCTGACCGATCCGATAAGATTACCTTTGAGTCCCATTTTCACCGCGAGACGGCGGGCATAGAAAGGGGAAAATTCCTCCTCGACTATAACTTGCTGCATTTGCTCCATCACTGCTTCCACATTCATTCCTCCCTGAGAGGAACCTAACAGCACTGGGCGACGAGCGTTATAGTCTAGTGTTACTGCCAGATAGAATTCACGGGTGACATCATATTTTGCTTCTGCCAGCAATACTTGGGGATACTCACCCAGAATTGGCAGATTAAAAATTGCTTGAGCAGCTGCGATCGCATCTATGGTATTTTCTGCAAATCGCACACCCCCAACTCTACCCCGTCCACCAGCACGCACTTGAGATTTTAGGACGACCGGATAGGGAATCTGTAACCTTTTCAAATCTCTCGTATGGTCGATGCGTTGCGAGGGCAAAACTGGAATGCCCATTTCGCGAAATAATTCTTTAGCTTGGTATTCTAATAAATCCATAAGTTGGGGATTGAGGATTGGGAATTGGGGATTAGGGATTGGGGATTGGGAATTGGGAAATTGGGAATTGGGAAATTGGGAATTGGAAGGAATCTTACCCAGTCCCTTGTCTCCAATACCTAGTCCCCAGCCCCCAGTCCCCAATCCCCAGTTCCCAGCCCCTAACCCCTGTTTTGCCAGTCTTTGGCGACTTCATTAATGCCGTAGAAACGCTTCCAGAAAGCATCAACAGCTCTGGTGGGTAAAACTTTGTTCATTAAAAACAGCAAGATATCCCCACCTGTAGCGGCAATATAGCGCGGACGGGGGTTGCGGTCTGTGAGCGATCGCACAATTACCTGTGCCACCCGTTCGGAAGTCCAAGCACGAGAACTGGTTCGTTCCTCCAGTCCTTCTAATCGATTAAAGGCAGCACGATAAGGCGTATCTTGAGGATTTTTTACAGCTTGCTCCACCCTTTGGGCGGCGACGGCGAAAAAGTCTGTAGTAACTGGCCCAGGCTCAATAACGCTGACTTTGATATTAAATGGATCTAATTCCATCCTGAGAGCGTCGCTGAGTCCTTCCAAAGCAAATTTTGAGGAGCTATACAAACCCCCAAAAGGAAACGCCAGCCGTCCTCCCAGAGAACTAATATTAATAATTCTTCCTCCTCCTTGGTCGCGCATCACTGGAACTAAAGCTTGAATCAAAGCCAAGGGGCCTAGTAAGTTTACTTGAAACTGCCGCTGTACCGCCTCAGTGGGGATTAACTCTACTGGCCCCATCTGTCCGTAACCAGCATTATTAACTAAAGCATCAACTCGCCCAAAATGCTCAACAGCTTTATTAGCTAAGGCTTTACCCTGCTCACAGACAGCTATATCTGTTGGAACTACCAGGACATCTGCACCAGCTTTGCGGCAGTAGGTAGCAACATTCTCCAGTTTCTCCTGATTTCGAGCTGCCAGCACTAACCGTATTCCCAAAAACTGGGAGGCTAGATAGTTCGCTAGAGCAGCACCAATTCCCGTGGAGGCTCCCGTAATCAAGATAACTTGTTCAGATAGCGGTGTATAGGTTTTCATAGGTAGTTGATAGTCTGTTGGAAGGTTGGAAGGTGGGAAAGTTGTAGAACCTGACAACATTTCAACTTGACAACTCTTCTGTGACCAATTATTAATTACTTTTTGAGCAATTTTTTATTATTGCAGCTACAACTGATGCGATCGCTCTACTGAAAAGTAGAAAATTAAGTCCGATTTTCAGCTGCGGTGCTTCAAAATGGAATAAAGTTTAACGGAAGGGGTTGCCGTATGCCAACAATAGCCCGCGAAAGCGAATTACAGGTACTGGGGCGAATTTTGCAGAATCGTCTGCAATCGGCTAAACACGAGCATATTCCCTTTCAGGTTCGCTGTGCCACCCCACAGGAAGCGCTGATTATTCTGACTCAACATCCACCCGATTTTGCCCCTGACGCGCAACAAACTTTTAGAGAAATAGAACAGACTCTCAAGACTCTGCGCCCGGAATTTGCCAACCAGGTACAGCTTTACCTGAGGATAGCCGGGCAAAAGCAGCCTTATGCGTTTCACTCCTTTACCGTAGAGTCGCCTGTTTTGTCAACTGTAACTGCCAATGCCGTTGACGAAGGAGTAGTCTTTGATACAGCAGGGGTTCCTTCGGGGGTAAAGGTGAGTGCAACCCAAAGTAGTTTGGGTGATACTGATGCCACAGATGTCGAGGAACCACCAGCGATCGCTGAATCTTCATCAGGTTCTGAGGATGCACCTGTATCCCCTGCGGTGCCGCCAGAAGGCTCTAAGGGTAAGGCATTGCCGCTAGTAACTAAACTGCGGCAGTTGCCATTACCGATATTGGTGGCGGGAGCGGGAGTAGGTTTGTTGGCTTTTATTATGCCTTTTTATGCCCTTACCCGTCCCTGTGTAGTCGGCCCCTGTGTCGCACTCACGGACGCAAAGCAACTTTCCCAAGAGGCAGCTGTTTCCCTTCAGAAACCCAAATCCGGGCAAGAAATACTAGAGGCAAGAGAGAAACAACAAGAAGCTATCCGCCTTTTGGAGACAATTCCATTTTGGTCATTTTCTTACCAAGAAGCTCAAAATCAGTTGAAAGATGATTCTCAGCAAGCGCAATTGTTGGAACAGTTGGTAACAGGTTTGAGCAAGGGAGCGACGGCGGCGCAAAGAAGCCAAAATCCTCCGCATTCAGTAGCAGAATGGGGAGAAATTCAGCAGATGTGGAGAGAAGCGATCGCGCTTTTAGAACCAGTTCCCAGAAATAGCACTGTCTACCAACTAGCGCAGCAGAAAATTAAGGAGTATCAAGTTAATTTAGCGGCGATTAATTGGCGGCTAAATGCCGAAAGAAAGGCACTCCAAGACCTTGATGCTGCGAAAGAAGCCCTGAAGGTGGCAGAAGCCCGTCAAGGGGTGGCTCAGTCGCTACCAGATTGGCGGCTGGTGGAAACTAGCTGGGATATGGCAATGAATCGCCTCAAGGGGATTCCTGTGGGTACAACGGCGCGTGCCGAGGCGCAGCAGATGATAGCAGCTTATTTGCCAAAGTTGGCAAATGCACGCGATCGCAAAAACAGAGAACAAATGGCTATTAATAATTACAAAATGGCTCAGAACCTGGCACGCAATGCCAAAAATACTGAGCAGCTTAATCAATGGACATTGACAGTGCTTAACTGGCGCAATGCGATTGTCAACCTGCAAAAAATTCCCAGAGGAACTTTTGTATACAATCAAGCAGATTCTCTACTAAATTCCTATAAAGAGGCTCTCAGACAAGCCGAGATCAAACTAAGCTACGCGAACCTCCTGCAAAAAGCACGTAACGATCTCAATCGAACCTGCTCCGGAGCGCCCAAAGTCTGCGATTACACTGTAACCGATAGGGGCATTAGAGTTCAGTTGACACCTGCTTATATGCAGATGGTAGTTCAAACTACAAACACAGCCAAACAACGGGGAGACTTTACTGCCCAACAAGGGATTGCGACTCACCTACGAACGCTGGGAGATGCCCTCGAAGCAATTAGCGATAATGCCAGGGTTCCACTACAACTTTATACCCCCGATGGAGCGTTGATTAATAGCTATCCTCGAACTGGCTAGAAAGAGGCTAACAGTGCCAAGTTAACAGTAAGGAGTGAGTATTCCCATTGGCTTATGATAATATCTGTCGCTATCTGGCAGTTGAGTATCCAGTTGCGTTTGCAAGCTGGCTACTCGATACGGATGCGATCGCTATTCAACCCCTTCCGACTGAACTGAATCTTGAACCCATCCGTTCTGATGCCCTTTACTTTCTGCCAGAACGAAACCAGATTCTGCATCTAGAATTTCAGACTGTGCCTGCTTCCAAACCACCTCTGCCTTTGCGGATGCTAGACTATTGGGTTAGGCTGCATCGTCAGTACGAGTGTTCAATTGAGCAAGTGGTGATTTTTTTGAAAGAAACCTCCTCTGAAGCAGTCTTCGTTGAGCGGTTTGCTTTTGAGCGAACTTTCCACTCTTACCGAGTCTTGCGGATATGGGAGCAAGATCCAGCTCGTTTACTGAGTAGTCCCGGACTTCTTCCTCTAGCAGTTTTAGCTCGGACAGACTCACAGACAGCCTTACTAGAGCAAATTGCTGCCAGAGTAGATACGATCGAAGAACCAGACCGACAGCGAAACATTTCTGCTTGTGTGGAAGTGCTGGCAAGGCTGAAGTTTGAAGAAGATTTAATTCGGCAATTTCTCAGAGAGGATCTTATGCGGGAATCACCACTGTATCAAGAAATCTTGCAAGAAGGTGTGCAGCAAGGCATTCAGCAAGGAAAGGTGTCCTTAGCTCTGCGTCAACTCACGCGGCGACTAGGGACGCTTCCACCCCAATTGCGATCGCAAATTCAGCAGCTTTCCATTGTCCAGGTGGAAGCACTCGGTGAAGCTTTGTTAGATTTCTCCACGACACAAGATTTAGTAGCTTGGTTGCAGGCTTACCAATAAACCCTACTTCAGTTGGGCGTTGTTATTGAAAAACTGGCTGCATAGTCCCTGACTAACTAACAGGGTTGTCACTAGGTTGGTGAAAGCAAGCATAAACATAATCAATATCTGGTAAGATGCAGCATTCAAAGGGTCAACACCACTTAATAGCTGACCTGTGATAATTCCTGGTAGCGTCACCACACCTACAACCATCATTTGGTTCAGTGTGGGAATCAACCCGGCTTTGATGGCATCTCTGCGATATTGTGCTACAGCTTGTTGGGGTGTAGCACCTAAACTCAGGTGCGTTTCAATCTCAGCGCGACTAGCGTTGACGGTGCTAACAAGACGTTCGCCTGCGATCGCTGCTCCATTCATCGCATTTCCCAGTACAATTCCCGCTAGGGGAATTAGATACTGTGGTTCATACCAAATTAGCGGCTGAATTATCACCAGCGTGGTATAACCCAAAGTGAGGGCGCTACTAGCTAAAATTGACCCCCAAACTACGGGCAGAACTTGGGGAATTTTCTTGCCAATGCGATTACGGGCGACAATAGCGGCGATGCTTAGCATTACCATCAAGATTGCCAGAACTGCAATTGGATTTTTCCAGGCGAAAACGAAGGCAAGGACGTAGCCGACACCCAAAAGTTGGATAATTGTACGACCAGTTGCGATCGCAAGTTGCCCTTCTAATCCCAGTTTTTGCCAACTGGATAAACCGATGGCAATTGCCATCATGCCTAATGCCCAAGCAAGGTCGGTAATGTCAAGTGTAATTAAAGAATCCACAGGTCATAGGGATTGGGGATTGGGGATTGGGGATTGGGGATTGGGGATTGGGGATTGGGGAAGAGGAAAAAGTCTTACCTAGTCCCTAGCCCCCAGCCCCTAGTTCCTAGTTCCTAGTCCCTAGTCCCTAGTCCCCAACCCCCAACCCCTCTGCGAAACAATTTTACAGCTTCAGCATTCTGAAATGATGTGGGATGGTAAGACCATTCATTTTGCGCGTGTTGTGGCAACCCTGGAATTGTTGAAACAGTCTATAGCTAAAGGTTTCACAATCCAAAATCAAAAATCCCAAATTCAAAATGGGGTGAGGTGCGGATTCCCTTTCTGAACAAAATTTGGTTCTATGTATATAAAAATTTGTGGTGTAAACGAGTGAGTAACATTCCCCCCTTAGACTTGTCTCGGCAGTACAAAAACATCAGTGAAGAGGTGAATGCAGCTGTTCTTGATGTCTTGGCTTCTGGTCGTTACATTGGCGGTTCTCTGGTTCAAGGCTTTGAGCAACAGTTTGCAGCTTACGTGGGCGTTTCTGAGTGTGTGGCGTGTAATTCTGGCACAGATGCCCTCTATCTGGCTCTACGGGCTTTGCAGATTGGTTCTGGAGATGAGGTGATTACGACACCATTCACCTTTATTGCCACTGCTGAGGTAATTAGTGTGGTGGGAGCCAAGCCCGTTTTTGTTGATATTGATGCCGACACGTTTAATTTTGATGTCTTGCAGCTAGAAAAGGCGATTACGGATAAAACGCGCGCTATTATTCCAGTTCACCTATTTGGGCAACCTGTGGATATGACCGCAGTTATGAGGATAGCTGAGTCTCACAATCTGGCTGTGATTGAAGACTGCGCCCAAGCCACAGGTGCGGAATGGGCAGACGCTAAAATCGGCAGCATCGGTCATGTTGGTTGCTTTAGTTTCTTTCCCACAAAGAATTTGGGTGCTTTTGGTGATGGCGGTGCGGTGACGACTAACGATCCGGCGATCGCTTCCGCTATCCGAATGCTGCGAGAACACGGGATGCGCGATCGCTACTACCACGAAGAAACTGGCATTAATAGCCGCTTGGATACCATACAAGCGGCTATTTTGCAAATTAAGTTACGTCATCTAGATACCTGGAATGACTTGCGCCGTTCGGTTGCTGAACGTTACCATCAATTGCTGGAGCCTGTGCCTGGGGTAGTGAAACCGCAAGAAATAGCAGGGGGGCGCAGTGTCTGGAATCAATACACGATTCGGCTTACCCAAGATAGCAACAGCGCTTTCCGGGATAATGTTCGCACTCAGCTAGCCGCTAGGGGCGTTAGTTCAATGGTTTACTACCCCTTGCCTTTGCACTTGCAGCCTGTTTACAAGGATTTGGGCTACCAAGCCGGGGATTTTCCTGTTACTGAAAAAGTCTGCCACGAAGTTTTATCTTTGCCGATTTTCCCAGAACTGTCCCCAGAGGAGCAAGAGCAAGTGGTCTATGGTTTGAAGGACTGTTTGCTAATAGCTAATGGCTAATAAGTAGATGGATCTAATGATTTGTAAGATGGGTAGAGCGACGCAAGCGTTACCCATCTTACCCATTTAAATTTTGGGTGAGGTTACTCGGCCCCAACCTACATCTAAATTGCATTTAACAATTAGCCATTAGCCATTAGCCAGTCCCTATTTTATGCCCGAACTTGCTGACGGCTGACTTGGCTTAAGGCTTCCACCAAGCTACGAACAGCTGCCACCATTGCCACTTCGCTATTCAGCTGGTTGATAGCGCTTCCGACACCGACACCAGCAGCACCAGCAGCGATCGCCATCGGTGCTGTAACGTTGGAGATGCCCGAAGCGCACAAAACTGGCACGGAGACAGCACGGGAAATTTCGTAAGCTGCTGCCAAGGTGGGAGCGGCTTTTTGAATCAATCCCAGTGTTCCGGCGTGGGTGGGGCTGCTGCTGGTGCCTCCTTCAGTTTGGATAATATCAGCACCAGCTTTTACTAACGCTTCTGCCAACTGCACTTGCTGGTCTAGCTCTAGAATGTGGGGAACGGTGACAGACAGGGTAATTTCCGGCAGGAGCAATCGCGTCTTTTGTGTCAACGCCATCACTTCCGGGGCTTCAAACCGCCGTCCCTGAGTATAAAAACTATCAAAGTTGCCGATTTCAATCAAGTCAGCTCCTGCTGCAACAGCTTTCACAAACAGCTCCGGCTCTACCGCAGATACACAAATTGGCAAATTTGTCAATTGCCGAACCATCCGCACCAAGTCGGGGTCAGCAGCAATATCCAAGAAGGTAGCGCCGCCCAGAGTTGCAGCCTTGACGGTAGCAGCAACAGAAGAGAAATCAAAGTTATTCAAGCCAGTGATAATTTTTAAGACGTTGCCTTGCTCAAAAGCACGGTGTAGAGTAGTATTCATGGTCATAAGCCCTATTTGGCTCGCTAATTTTTCATAATTCATTGTACAGACCAGATCGATATGGTCTCTACTTTTGAACTGATTGGGTACTTCCTCCGATGGTTGTGCATCTGCAAGGTGTAGCAATACCATCAAACAACAAAGCGCTAAGAGAGCTTTTTCCCAAAACCGGGATCTAGACTAGGAGCATAGTGCAGATACTACCCTCCTCCAGCCAGTGACGAGCCATGAATTTCCCTCCCACGAATTTGTCAACTTTTCACTCCGATGTTCTGGCACAGACTGAACTGGGTCAGCTGTGCGGTTCGGAACAGAGGTTTCGCGATCGCTACGAGATCCTGCGGATGCTGGGTAGAGGTGGCTTTGGTGTCACCTTTTTAGCGAGGGATGCAACACTCCCTGGACAGCCGTTGTGCGTGATCAAGCAGCTGTGTCCGAAGTTTAGCGATCCAGCTGGCTTAAAAACGGCGCAGAAACGCTTTGAGCAAGAGGCGAAAACTCTCAGCAAACTGGGAAGCCATTCTCAGGTTCCCATGCTACTAGACTACTTTGTAGAAGAGGGAGAATTTTATCTAGTTCAGGAATATATCCGAGGTCATACCCTGGCTAGACTGGTGAGGCGTGGTGGTTCGATAACTGAAGAGGGGGTGAAACAATTCCTCCGTCAGATTTTGCCATTGTTGCAGTACATCCACCGCAATAACGTAATTCATCGCGATATTAAGCCCCAGAACATCATCCGCTGTCAGGACGATGGTAGGCTGGTGTTGATTGACTTCGGAGCTGTCAAAGAGGAAATTTCCCAGTTAGGGCAATCTGGTGTGAAAGGGTCAACTACCCAGTTCATTGGGACAGTTGGGTTTGCGCCACCGGAACAATTTTCTCTACGACCAGTTTATGCCAGCGATATATACGCACTGGGCGTAACGTGCCTTTACTTGTTGACTGGCAAAGCGCCGTTGGAGTTTGAAAGCGATCGCGCCACAGGTGAGATTCAGTGGCAGAATACAGTGGTAGTCTCGCAAGAGTTTGCCCGAATTCTCAACAAAATGCTGAAAATATCTCTAAAAGAGCGCTTTCAGTCTGCTGGAGCGATTATGCTGGCATTTGGTTGGGAATCGCAAGACAATTTATCGCAGTTTATGACAACTGTGCGCCGTCCAGACAAAAGCCCAGTTGAGAATCAACCGGAAGCGAGTCCATCAGATTATATTCCTCCCACCGCCCGAACTGCGATCGCGCTGCGAGATTGGAAAGCGAGATTGCAGGCAAAACAAAGGCACCAAAGAAGAAGCGATCGCGGTATACTCAGCAGCTCTGGTAATTCTCGTTAAAACTGCGTAGGACTGGCATTCTCCACCCTTGGAAGATGATATTGTGTCCGGCAAATTGCCCTTAAGAAGAGAACCCCACCAAAGCCTGCGGCTTTAGTGGGGTTCCTGATTCCAGGGATTCGTGGGCTAATTAACTAGACAGGAAATCCAATTTATCGGGGTTGGGGATATCTATCTATAATCCTGGCTTTGAATATCTCGCAAACGTGCTTCAGGACGCTTAAAACGATCCAATTGACTTTCAAAGAAAGCTCGATTTGCTTGCAGATGCTTTGGATTTGGGTCGTCTAAAGGATATAGAAGCGCAGTTCGCAACGCTTGAATTACAGCGGAAGTAACGCAGTACATTGAACGTTGAAAAGTGATACCAAGCTGAATTAACATATCATCTTCACCGCGACAGTGTTGACGATAGTAATCCTTCAGATAGTCAGGGAGAAAATGCAGCATATCCTGCATTAACAATGTTGGCGGAATACCAGCTGTACCTACGGGAAATACATCAGCATAGAGAATCCCGTAGTGGAAGTCTTTTTGCTCTTCGGGTACTTGCTTAGCTTGAGCATTGTAAGACTTCGTACCCCGGAAAGGTGCAGTGCGATAAAAAACAGCTTCCACATAAGGTAGCGCTGCTTCATATAACCACATAAAACCCTTCGATTTTGGGATAATTTCGTACTTTTGTTCACGAATATAAACGTGGTGGTAGATGGGACGACCTGCTATGGCAAAAATACCATTTACCAGAAAATTCATCGCATCCGGTACACCCTTAAATCCGCCTTCATCATAGATATCGGACATTTCAAAGAAAACCGGAGCCATCACCTCCCAGAACAAGCCTAGATTACTGTAATAGGACATTTGCCGCACCTGTTCCAAGAACATATCTGGAAACAGCTTATAAAGTCCCAACATTGCTGGATTACCCTGGAAATAAGCCTTAATTGCCCTATCAGCATTTGCTTTGTATTCTTCAGAGTCCAGGTAGGCATCAAATTGTCCCCAACCCATATCTCTACCGTGCCAAAGCATGGCTTGCATACAAGCTTCGGCAAACTCCATGTTTACTCTGTCGTGCCATAAGTGGTGAAACAACTTAGGCATTTTTTTATTGAGTTCACCTTTTTCGATAAACTCCAAAAGTTCCGGATGGGCAGTAGCTTCCCCACGCCATATCCGCAGATCCGCATCATCACCAGCGTAGTGATTATGCAGTTCTAAATACTCTTTTGGGATAAAGTATTTAAAGAAAGGAAACGGCTCTAAAAACACCCTTTCAGCAATATAAAGTAAGTCCCGCCAGTAGAAATCCATCGGCACAGCATAAGCCTTATAAATACCGATTATTTGCATCAAATTTTCCGGCGTATCAGGTAGCATGGCACCGCCAGCTTCCAGACGATGAATTATAGGCGCAAATTCATGCCGCGAAGGAGGTAACTTTGTTGTGGGTTTAGGAGGAGTTTGTACCATTTTCAGTTCCTTTAAATAAATTGCCGTATTTATTCGATAATTCTTTGAAAAACTACTTTTCTGTCCTCTGCGTACTCTCTTGCCTCTGCGGTTAATTAATCCTCACTTGTCAACTTTTGGCGTAAGTCAATCGCATGGAAAATACTCAAAACATCATGCGTCCAAGTTGGCAGTATCAGTGTCATAAAAATTTCTTCTACACTGTGAATCGTGCCAACAATACAAGTCAGCCATAAAGTAATTCCTGCGTAATCAAAACCAAAAAGCGCCACTGTAGCAATGAAAAGAGTGATTCCCCAAAACTTGGCTGAATAAGTGTGATAGCTGGCGGGTTTTCCATACTTCACCAAATTAACCAACCACCAGGTTAACTGAGCAACAAGCACCATCAACAACGGGACGCGAAAGTTAATGAAAATATCGGGGTGTACTAACCACGCACTAGCAACTATAGAGCCGTAAAGACAATTATCAGCCCAACCATCAGCTTGACGTAGTTTAGCATTGCTGACACCTAATTTTCTAGCAATGATGCCATCGAAAATATCTGATAGAAATGCTGCCACAAAACCGACGATAAACCAAATGCTTGTTTTGCCATCAATTGCATCCCATAAGAGGAAGGGAGCAATAATAGCGCGAAAGGCTACAAGTAACCCTGGAAGAGATTCAAAAAAACGGTTATTGTTTTGTTGTATTTGGGGCGAAGGTGTCATAAGGGAAATGAAGCGAAAAGATGCAAAGAATGCGAAGGGAAGATAAGAAGAAGTTGGTTTACTTGAGGAATGGAACCCAACACAACTTATGGATTTGTTAGAGGATGTCTGAAAAGTCATAATCGAGACGCTTAAACGGTAGCGATCCCCCTAAATCCCCCTTAAAAAGGGGGACTTTGAGAAGATTCTCCCCCCTTAAAAAGGGGGGCTGGGGGGGATCTAAAGCAACTTTTGACACTTCTGGGACATCCTCTTAGGTTTCATTCCTCAACTAAAACCTACAACTATTTTTAACCGAACCGTATTCGGGTGGGTGTTGCCCAGCTTGGGTTTAATTTTTGGCAGCTACTTGCACGTTGCTAGTAGTGGTAATTGTGGCACCCATTGCAGTTGTTGTGGTTTCACTTAAGCGTACTAGCCAAGCGGGTTGCAATCCTAAAAAGAAAATCAGGGCTGCTAATACTAACGCTGGCGTACGTTCTACCCATTGCACTTTTGCATAGTATGCGCTGGCGTTGTCTAGTTTGCCGAAACAGGTGCGATTGAGCAGAATCACGAAGTAAACTGCTGTTAAGCCGCTACAGAGAACACAAACTAGGGTAGGGATGGGGAAAGCCGAGAAACTACCCTGAAGTACCAAAAATTCCGCAATGAATCCCACTAAACCGGGGATACCAGCACTTGCCATTCCTCCCAACACTAGCAAACCAGTGGTGAGAGGTAAACCTCTTTGGGGACTCAGCAAGCCATTGAGGACATCTAAATCGCGGGTGCCGACTTTGGTTTCGACAATGCCCACTAGGTGAAAGAGGATTGCTAAGATTAAGCCGTGGCTAAACATTTGTAAGACGGCACCGAGTAGCGAGAGAGGTGTGGCGGCGGCGGCGGCTAAGAGGATGTAGCCCATATGTCCGATGGAACTATAGGCTACCATACGTTTGATATCTTTTTGCGCGATCGCACTCAGCGCTCCATAAGCTGCACTAAATGCCCCGATAATCGCTAAACCAGGCGCTACAGTTACCCAGGCTTCGGGAAACATCCCCAAACCAAATCGCACTAAACCGTAAGTTCCCAATTTTGCCAGTACGCCTCCTAAAAGAATTGCGATGGGGGGGGAAGCTTCAACGTAGGCATCAGGCAACCAAGTATGCAGAGGAACTAAGGGGATTTTGATGCCGAAACCTACTAAGAGCATTGTCAGTAGAATCAGCTGGGTATTTAAGGATAAACCTTGGGTAACTAAAGGATTGTAATCAAAGTTGGGAGCGTTACCTAGCCAGGTTACACCTAAGAATGCCGCCAAAATCAAAATTCCGGAAACAGCGGTGTAGATAAGGAACTTCATGGCTGCATAGCCGCGCTTTTGGGTTCCCCCCCAGATGGCAATTAACAGGTACAGAGGAATAAGTTCCAGCTCGTAGAACAAGACGAATAGCATCAAGTTCTGGGAGAGGAAGGCTCCGGCAATTCCCGCACTTACCAGCAAAATTAAAGAGTAATACAGGCGGGGGCGAGTAATTTGTTCTGAGGTACTGTAAATAACAATCCACGTCAGCAGACTATTTAACGCCACTAGCGGTACAGACAAACCATCAACCCCAAGGCTGTAATTTAAGCCTAGAGTTTCAATCCAGGGTATAAACTCAGAGAACTGGAAACCTGCATTACTAATGTTGAATTGGGTAAGCAGAAAAAGTGTCCAGACTATAACACCACTGGCAATACTCAAAGCCAGCAGACGGGCGCGATTAGCGGATAAGTTAGGCAAAAATCCAACAATGGCGGCACCTAAAAATGGCACCCAAATTAAACTGCTGAGCATAGTTAATTCTTAGTTGTTAGTTTCTCGTTCCCTGGCGACCGCTTGGGGACGCTAATTCTAGAGGTAGTTTCTTGATTACAGGAGGCGACCGCCTCCTGTAGACATTCCCAGGTTCAGCCTGGAAGAGATTATGTGTTGGCGAAGACGAGGGAAAGATGAGATAGGAAAGGCCAAGATAACAGCATTCCTATCACAACTATTCCCAGTAGGATAGTTAGCGCGTAGGATTGGGAGCGTCCGGAGGTACTGTATTTCAAGCTTTCGCCACCGAAAATGGAAGCAAAGCCGACAAGGTTAACTAGGCCATCAACTAAGTAGCGGTCAACGATGTCGATGATGCGGGAAATCAGGTCAACTCCGAATACAATACTCACGCGGTAAATTTTGGCTGTATAAAAGTCGTATGCGAAAAGGTCTTGTAGGGGTTTCCAGGGAAGTTGAACGGGTTTTTGCCACATTCCACCGAGGTAAATGACACCGCTGATACTGCTACCAAAGATGCTAGACCAAATCAGCATAAGGGCGACATCTTTATTTAAGGTTGCCCAAGTGGGAAGTAATGACAAGCTTTGCAAGACTAAGGGCAGGTGGAGGGTAAAGGCTAGCAAAACTATCATAGGGAAAGTTATGGGCCAAAATGCTTCCGGCGATCGCACTGTCATCTTATTTGGTTTACCGCCAAAAATTAGCCCAAATACTCTGGTTAAGCTGAAGGCTGTTAAAGCATTAACCAAGACTACTAAACCGACTAGCCAAGGTTGAGTCGCCCACAAACCATCTGCTAATTCCACCAACGCCCAAAAACTGCCAAGGGGTGGAAATGCGATTAATCCCAGCGTACCGACTATAAAGGCTAAACCGGATATGGGACGACGCGACCACAAACCGCCGAGTTGGGTTAAATCTTGGGTGACATTGTTCCAAATTATCGCGCCGACGCACATTACTAAAAGTGCCATTGCCACAGCATGAGTCAAGACCAACAATAACGCGGCATTCTCTTGTCCGCTACCTACGGCGATAAACACCAATCCCATGTATGCACTGACAGAATAGGATAAGGCGCGTTTGATGTCAATTTGCGCGATCGCAATTGCCGAAGCGCCTACCGCCGTCACTGCACCAATCAGCACTGTTGCGGACAAAACCAGAGGCGACAGCGCTAATACTGGTTGCATCTTAATCAATACCCAAGCACCAGTCGCTACCACTACCGAGTTCCGTAAAATTGTGCTGGGAATAGGGCCTTCCATCGCCTCATCCAGCCACAAATGCAGGGGAAATTGAGCGCATTTGCCCATTGGGCCTGCAATTAAAGCTAAACCTAGTAAAGCGGCAACTTTTGGGTCTAAATTCGCAGTCTTTGCCCACTCTGCTAGTTCCGAATAATCCCAAGTTCCGGCCAAGGGTAACAATGCAATCACCCCCATCAGCAGCAATAAGTCTCCCACCCGCTTAGTTAGGAAAGCATCTCTAGCACCTGTCACCACCAACGACTGACTAAACCAAAGCCCCACTAATAGATAAGTCCCCAGTGTGAGGATTTCCAGAATCACATAGCTAAAGAATAAGGAGTTACACAAGGCTAAAGCGCACATTCCTGCCTCAAACAGTCCCAGCAAGGCATAAAAACGCGCCCAACCCCAATCCATCTCCATGTAACCGATAGCGTATATCTGCGCTAGCACGTTCAACCCAGTTACCAGAACTATTGCTCCGATATTAATCGGTGATATTTCGATGGGACAGGTTAAATTTAAACCAGCTGCATTGAGCCACGTAAATGATATCTCTTGTACTGGCTGATTCCAGATTGCTTGCAGAGTAAGCAATCCATGAATGAATGCCAACAAAGTCATCAATAAGTTAATGTAACCAGCTGGCCGTGGCCCTGTGCTACGGATTATACCAGGCGACCAAAACACTGATGAAATGGCACCGATTAAGGCATAGCAAGGGACTAACCAAATGGTATCGACGAGAAACTGAACCATTGGAACTAACTACCTGTAAGATTGCCGCAAAGTCAGGGACGCTGAAAACTTACCCCAATACTTCCCCGGTACTGGAGGGATTGGAGCGATCGCAAATTCATTATTTTTTAATGGTTTTGTTTAGCTTAATCTTTTAGCAGTCAAAAGGGAACTGCTAAATTAGAAAATTAAGCGATAAAACCTCTAACTGAAACTTATATAACTCCGCTACTTGGTTGGGTCATTGAGTCCATAAATCAGCGTTAATCAATTTATTTCTATAATAACCATAGATTAATCTCTATATATAAAGATTTATTGATTTTGAAAATGATCCGGGTAGGGGGGATTAATACTACGGAGGTTGGGTTAAGGCTTCCGTACCCAACGCCCAAAAGCAGAGGTTGGGCTTCGCTTTCCCACGCAGCCTACCTACAATTATTCTTAATGGTAACGGTATGGGGTTCGCCTCTACTTCTCTAGCGGATAATTACTGGCGCTTGTTGCTGACCATTCCCACATTGAACCAGCATAATTTTTTACATTTGTAAAGCCTAAATCAGCGAGTACCGCGACAAAAAAAGCCGAACGAATACCACCTGTGCAATAAGCAGCAATGGGATGGCTGCTTTCAATTCGTAAATTTTCTAACCTATCCATAATTTGGTCGCGAGGGAGCAAATTCCCATCTTTATCTAACAAATCTTTAAAATAAAAATGTACAGCACCAGGAATATGTCCTCCCCGTTTTTCCCCGTAAGGGGTAGAGCCTGTATATTCTCCTAGTTCGCGGGTATCAATTATTAGAAAATTTTGCTGGGAAAGACTAGCTTTAATTTCATCGCGGTGAATTTCCCACAATCCTGTTCGCTGTACAATAAAATCCCCTATTTCCTGATTATGACTAAATCCCCAAGTAGTCGGAACGCCCGCCTTCACAAGTGCTGAATATCCACCATCCACAAAAGCGGCTTGAGAATGTCCCAGAGTGCGTAACATCCAAACAATGCGGCCTTCTTCACCAAAATTGTGAGCTGGATTGCCAACTACAACGACAGGTTTATGATTAAAAATACCTAGAGCGCCAAGTTGTTTTTCCAGAACATTTATATCATCAATTAGTTTTCCCTTGTCAGGCAATTTTGGTTGCGAAAATTGCTGCCAAGTAACATGAACAGCCCCCGCTATATGCCCAAGTAAATAGGCAATTTTATTCCGAACATCCAAAATAGTAGCATCTTCTAAAATCAGCTTTTTAGCTTTTTCTGCACTAAGTACCCACTGAAAAGTCATAAAATACCTCTGCGCTAACCTTTGCATTAAAAAAAATCAGCGAAAAGCTAAAATATATTCTGCTGTAATCTGAGGCTGCTCCAATTGAGGAACGTGTCCGCAATTTGAGATCCAGATTAGTTGAGAGTTAGCGATCGCATTCTTAAACCTTTGGGCATCAGCAGTTCCCAACATATCATCAGACTCGCCCCACAAAATCAGTGTTGGCTTGTCTATCCGGGGAATTTTATCTGCCAAATCCCAATAACCACCACTTTTAGTAAAACTGCTTGTAGCTTCGTGCCAACCAAACATTTCCATGTGCAGCATCGCACATTTAATCGCCTCAATTTCGTTTGGTTTCAAGTTGCCAAAATGACTTCCCCATAACAACGCCTGGACTTTGCGCTGTCGCCAATATTCTACTGCCAGAAAGTCAAAAGGAGGAAAAAGTAACGCGCCCAGAGGAAAGCTACCACTAAAACCCACACTGTTAATTAGAACCAGCTTTTTAACAGCGTGGGGGTAAGTTAGAGCAAAGTCAATTGCTGCTGCACCTCCCATCGAAGCACCTACTAATATCATTGGCTTTTTGATCAAATTCCAAAAGTAGTAGAGATGAGTTTTGATAGCGGCGGGGTTATAAGAAACTCCCTGCACCCGTTCCGTAAAGCCAAACCCCAACAAATCAACCGCCCACGTTTCATTTTCGGCGGCGAGTAGTGGCAATAGGCGACGAAATTCTAGCACGGAACTATCAAAACCTGGAAGCAATAAAATCGGAGTGCCACCGCTACCCTGATGAACGTAAGCTGTAGCAATCTGCTGCGGTGAAAGGGGTGTTTTGATTGCAGTTCTCTGGATGCTTTGAGCTAGAGTAATTGACTCAGACTCCTGCAACTGCTCAACTTGGGATGGTAGAAAATTGGGGAACATAGGCGGGAATGGGAAATGGGGAATTGAAGATGCGAACTAACTGAATTATTCAGTACACTGCAAAATATGTCATTGTCTGTCCTCCTGCTCCTCTTCCCCTCACACCCTTCTCCCCATGTCAGACTCTTTATCTTTGCGCGATCGCTACCTACAATTAATCGATAAAATTGTTCAAACCACTCTCAAAGGGCAGATCCGCTCTAAAGAGCAGGTTTATAAAATGCTCCTTAAAGAAGTAAGCCTGGGAACCGGCGAAATTTTTGAACGAGCTTTGAGCGAAAGTCTCAGCACCGCCCAAGAACAGGTAGATACTCTAAAAGATGAAATGAAGCTGGCAAAGGCTACTCGTAGCCTGAGGGCGATTCAGACGGTCAAGGGGGAATGGGAACGAGCGCAATCACAAAATCGGGCGGCGGATGCGATCGCGATCGCGGTGCAACAAATTGTTAAAGCACAAACTGGCGATCGCTTGGCAGCTTTTTTGCAGGTAATAGATCCCAACCAAAAGCAAGTCTTGAGTTTAGCTCAGCTTCAGCAGATAGCATCATTGCTTCAGCAACAAATACAGGAAACCACCAATCCCGAACTTTACCAGGAAGTGCAGCAAATCGCTCAAGGCATCACTCGCGGTTTGGAATCTTGGCAGCGATTGGAAGGACACCTGGTAAGCTGGATTTACGACCAAAGCCGGGGGCCGTTAGGGTTTGAGGGCGCACCCGAACAAAATGGGCCTTGGGCGGTGTGGGCAAAGCAAGTAAATAGCCCGTACCCGCAAGCACTTTTTCAGACTCTTTCCTTAGATCAATCGTTGGCAGAATTTGCCGCAAAACACCCGCCAAATGTGAGTTCCTTAGTTGAGTTAGCGGTGATTTTGCCTTTCTTACAAAGGGGTTTAGTGAACTGGTCTGATAAGCTGATTTACGACTCCAAAGTAGGAGCAAAGCTGTCGATTTCTATATTTCTGACTTTTGCGGTAATTTGGTCTGCGATCGCTAATGGCTTGAATCAAGCGACGAGTCTGAATTCAACTTCACGCGAATCCTTAGTCATGGGTTGTTTTCAAATTACCCTACAAATTTTTCGCACCTTTTCCCAAAGAGAATACTTTCCCCTTTACGGTGGAATTTTCGCCTCGTTTTCTGGTAACTATCTGCGCTCTACCCTAAACTATCTAGATGCACCCCTACGACAAGTAGCCGGAACTCAGGAAAAAGCGCGAATTTTGACATTAATGGGTTATTCCCTACGGGCGCAAGGTCGCTACGATGATGCAATTGTGTTGCATCAACAAGCTGTAGAGATAGCCAGAGATGCAAGCGATCGCGCCTGTGAAATTGCCAATCTCAACCACCTCAGTCGCACCTGCGTAGCTCAAAAAAATTATGGCGAGGCAATTAGCTATAGTCAAAGAGCATTAATTCTCTCGCGTCAAAATGGTGACAGGTTGGGAGAAGCCAACGCTTTAGCTAATCTCGGTTATAGCGAAGTCTTCCAAGCTCAACAGATGGAACGGGTAGAGCCAGAAACTTATGAGTCAGCAATCAACTACTTACAACAAGGGTTGCAGTTGTCGGAAAGATTAGGCGATCGCCAAAGTCAAGCCCTTTGTTACAGCAGTCTTGGTATTGCTCTGTTAGTAGTTGAACAACCCGAAGAAGCCCTGAAAAACCTAGAAAAAGGTTTAGAAGCCGCCATGATTTCTGGGGATTTATACTTACAAGGAATAAACTTGGCATACATAGCGGAAGCTTACTATGGAATAAAAAATTTCAAAAAAGCCATCTTCGCTGCCAGTTTAGGTATGTATTACTTAGAAAGAATTGCCTCTAATCAGTGGCGACAATCGGCGGGATTGCTAACAATTTTACAAGGTCAGTTAGGAGCTGAAGCCTTTATAAAAGTAATTCAAGAACATCGCTCTTTACTGGTTCCTGCTATTGGGGTGGATGGATTTGACTACATTCCGGAACTGCTGGAACAATACAAGCGGTCGATGTAGTGCAGTCCCTCTTTCCCAGGCGGGAGCCTTGAAATGCTAAGAGGCTCCCGCCTCCAGTGGAAAGATCCAGATCCTCTTAACAGACATTCCCAAAAAAAAAGCGCCCCTCTTGGAGCGCTTTTTTAGCTAGAAAAACTAGCGATTAACCATTGATGCTAGGAGCAACCAGAGCAACTGGGGTGGACTCACCTGCTGCCAAGTCGAGAGGGAAGTTGTGAGCGTTACGCTCGTGCA
>NZ_JAMPKJ010000028.1 GCF_039962115.1 Funiculus sociatus GB2-C1
GCACTTCTGATATATCAACTTGACGCGGGCGACCACCTGGTGAAAGCTTCTGGAATGAGGTCACTAAGCAATTCATACTGAGCGCAAGTTAAGTTACTGGGATAAGCTTTACTCATGTGGCTCTCTCGGTGCTGCGTGTTTTGCTATTGGCAGCTTACACTGAGAGAGTTTTTTTACTGCCTAACCCACTTTTCAAACATCCTCTTACAGGCTTGGATTGTTTGAACCATATTTTTTTTAGTAGTTATTTGTCATTTTTATACCTGGCTCAATTCAATTATATTACCGTCTGGATCTTGGGTGAACAAAGCTGCTCTACCAGAAGCACTCATTTGTACGGGACATTTGTTATTTATAATCTGCTCTTTAGCAGCATCTAAATTTGCCACAGAAAAAGCTAAGTGTCGGTTGCGACCTAACTTTTGGGAATCTACCATATCCGAGGGTATCTCAGAGACAATCAGGTGAATTTGAAACTCGCCGACTTGATACCATGCTCCCGGAAATTTAAGCGTTCTATCTATTTTAGATAATCTCAGTACCTTGCCATAAAAATGTTCTGCTCGTTCTAAGTCAGAAACGAGAATAGCTGCGTGGAGGCATTGGATAATTTGCATGGCTGGTTTGGTTAGAAATAGGCGTAATTTTAATTATGCAGTAGGTTAAGGATGCGCGATCGCTCTCAAACCACAGAAAACCAAAATTAGCCTAACTCAGTGAATGCCATTCAGAGTTAGCTTGAAGAAATAAGCTAAAATTTCCTAATAGCAATGCAACTATAGCAGTGCTAAATGATTCGCGAAGGCGAGATACCCGACTTCTGTAAGAAGTCGGGTATCTCAATGACTGGCTCACAACTCAAATAGGATTGCTATAAATCGCATTCAAATAAAATTGTAAATAAAGATACTATGGAAGCCAAAAACCAGAGTCACGAGAGAAAGACTTGTCCGGCGGAAACTGCTTTAAAAGCCATTAGCGGACGCTGGAAGCTTTTTATTTGGGGAGAACTACTGACAGGAGTTAAACGGTTTGGTGAATTGCAACGATCTTTAGACGGGATTACCCAAAAGATGCTCACGCAGCAGCTTAGAGAAATGGAGCAAGACGGAATTATCCATCGGGAGGTTTATCTGCAAATCCCCCCCAAAGTGGAATATTCCCTAACACCTTTAGGGGAAAGTCTGAAACCAATTATCGATGCTATGCACGAATTCGGAACCCAGTTGTGAAATTACTTGCCGGTGTAGCGGTGCTTAACTCCGATGGGAAAATACTCAGGATCGCCAGTTAGAGTTAGTGTAACTTGCGGCATTTGGTATTCTGCGGGGACGTAGTTAGCAAATTCGCTGTTAAGCCGTAGTAACTGTTTGAGAATGGAGGATGCGATCGCATCCTGCTTCTGTTCACTTTCATCGACCCCAGATGCTAACTCCACAACAATTGACAAAAACCGATTCTTATCTGTATCTTCCTTAACTTGCAATACGAATTTACCTGTCACCCACTCTCGAATAATTGGCTGTTCCAATCCCACCGTCACATTTTCCGGGTAAATATTCGCGCCGAAGTAAGAAACTGTAAAATTACGCCCGAAAACATAGACAAAAGGTAGAGGATGAATTCCTCTCCCACTTTGTAGCTGCAATATTTCTATAGGATTGAATCCCCATTCTGCCAAGAACTGGAGCATCGCATCATAAGAGATTAAACCCCCCGTATCCAAAATGTTATAGCGTACCAAGGGGATACCGTTATGGCCGGAAAACAGCAACGTGCTATCAATAACCTCGAAAAAGCGGCTCAAAGGGTCATACTGTACCAAGGTAGGTAAGCGCGATTCACCGAACAAAGCACGAGACGCATCTGGATTATTTGCTAAAAACCTGCGAATGCAAATACTAAGAGGTGTTTCGTTTCCTAAAACGCCTGCATCGGCTGTTCCATACAGCGAAGCTGAGTCATAGCAGGGATTCCGGGAACCAACTCGTTCACCTACAAGACTACGCCATTCTTCACTAAAAACTTCTCCAGCAAAAACCATTTTTATTTGATATTTATGCCACTCTATACCCCGCGCAATACCGCTATCAATAACATCCTTAATAAACGGCGGATATCCCAACAATACAACTTGCTCAAATGCTGAACCAAGTTCCTGCACAACTCGGAATATTTCTTCTTTGTTATTTCCGGGAGTAATAACAGTAAGGGGGTAGCCTTTACTGGCAAGATAGCGACAGCAATTTGTTGTGTACATTCCCCCCACCCAAGTTCCCAAAGTAAAGCAAATTACAGCTAAGGTGCGGCGTGTGTCAGCATAAAAGTTATCGTAAAAAATTTGCTCAAAACGTGTAGCAATCTGAAATTCATCGCTCAAAAAGCGAGGCCAAAATGTAGGCTTGCCAGTAGAACCTGATGAAACAGCAATTATATCGCAGCTTTCTAATTGCCCATTCCGGCACAAGTCCGCGAGTGAGTGACGCAGCAGGTAATTCTCTTTAGTAATCAGAGGAAGCTTTTGAAAATCCTGGTAACTTTGAATAGATGAAGGATTGACACCCTGTTCTTTCAGAAAAGCTTTGTAAGCGGGTATACTAGCAGCGACATCGTGAAATAATTGCCTAGCAGCAGCTTCTGGAGAAGAAGTGCAATGCTCTTCAAGTAGCCCCTGAAGGGGTGTATTTAGGAATCCTTGAAAAGCTGTAATTGCCCGTTGACTTTTTTCTTCCTGCATTGTTGCTTCTCTTTTTTGAAAGTGCTTCGCCTTATAGTGCTGATCGTTAATAAGTTGGGTTGAGCTACAGCGAAACCTAACAAATGATCATGTTGGGTTGAGGTAAGCATTACCCAACCCAACCTACTAGCGCGTCTATCCTAATTTGTTGGGTAAAGCAAGCCTATAATTTTGGAAATTTGGATTTTGAGAATTTTATCAATCCAGCATTCCAGCCCTCACGCGCTACTACTCACTGCGATTTTCTTTGTGAACTTTTGTACTTAAATTTCAGTTTCATCTAACACATGGGGCGGTTCCTGATTTGGTTGGTAAGTTGGAATTTCGATGATAAACTCTGTTCCCTCTCCTGGTGCAGAAATACAGCTCAATTTTCCGCCGTGTTTTTGTACGATAATTGAGTGCGAAATTGATAAGCCTAAACCAGTACCTTTGCCTACTGCTTTTGTCGTAAAGAAGGGGTCAAATAGCCGCTTCCTTACCGATTCTGGCATTCCTGAACCGTTATCATAAATTCGGATTGAAACTTTGTCTTTTTCTATAACTTCAGTGCGAATACGAATCTGGGGATTATGAGCAATTTTTCCATTTACAATTGACACCTGACGACTAGCTACTAACTCTTCCAAAGCATCAATTGCATTGCCGATGAGATTCATAAACACCTGATTAAGTGGCCCAGCGTAGCACTCAACAAGGGGTAACTTTCCATATTCTTTGATTACCTGAATACCAGGATGATCTGGACTTGCTCTTAGACGGCTATGCAAAATCATCAGGGTGCTGTCGATGCCTTCGTGAAGATCAACACCTTTCATCATCGCTTCGTCGAGGCGAGAAAAGTTTCGTAAGCTACGCACAATTTCACAAATGCGTTGCGTTCCCACTTTTATTGAAGATAGCATTTTGGGCAAATCTGACCTAATAAAATCGAGGTCGATAGCTTCTATTTCATCCAAAATTTCTGGTGTGGGATTGGGGTATTCTTGCTGATAAAGCGTTACTAAACCCAGTAAATCTTCGGCGTAATCCCAAACATGGGGTAGATTGCCGTGAATAAAGCTAACGGGGTTATTAATTTCATGGGCGACACCAGCAACTAGCTGCCCTAAACTAGACAATTTTTCGGTTTGAATCAGCTGGGATTGTGTCTGCTGAAGTTCCCGCACGGTTTGTTCCAACTGAGTCGCTTGTTGTTTTAATTGGGACTCTGCGTGCTTGCGTTTGGTGATATCATTACAAATGCTAACTAGCCCGATAATCTTGCCAGTTTTGTCTTTAATGGCATCAGCACGAAGCGAAATTGGTACAATGCGATCGCTCTTTGTTTTAATCTCTACTTCCCCCCGCCAAGAGTCACCTTTCATTACCGTAGAAAACACCTCTTGTACTACCAACGAATCGGTGTAAACTATCGCCTGTCCCCCAGCATTGTTTAGTTCATCTACAGTGTATCCAAACAAATTTATAAAAGCATGGTTGTGATAGATGGAAGTGCCATTATTATCGGTCATGGCAATTGCATCGCTAGAAGATTCTACGGCTTTTCTCAGTAATAAAAGTGCCTCTTCTGCCTGTTTTTGCGGTGTAATGTCTCTGGCAAAAACTACGACTCCCCCAATATTTCCCTCGTCATCGTGCCAAGGAACTCTATCCAGATTAAGCCAGATATTTTCTCCTGAGTAGGTTTTTATTTTTTCAACTATTCCAATTTTAGACTTTTTAGAATTGATTACTTCTAGGTCGTTTTGATGATATTTTGCTGCTTGAGCAGGATAAATATCATAGGTAGATTTACCTTCGATATCTTCCACTTTCATCCCCATCCATGCGGCAGCAGCTTTATTTATTTTTAAAATTCGGTTTTCTCTATCTTTGAACCAAATCATCACTGGCATGGCATCAAGAATGATTTGTTGATGTTGCTTTTCAGAGGAAGTGCTAATTCGTCTTTTAAGTTGGGCGTAAGCGTTGCTTAATGAACTTATAGTATTATTTAGTTCGACTGTACGTTCTTCTACTCTGAGTTCTAATTGTTCATTTGCTTTCTCTAGCGCTTCCTGGGCAGCTTTGCGCCGCGATATGTCTTCGATAGTTGCTATAAAATAGTCTGGTTCCCCAGAAGGTTTAAGCACAAGAGACTGAGATAAATTAATCCAGACAGAAAACCCGCTTTTGTGGATGTAGCGCTTCTCAATCGAGAACGTCTGAATTTTGCCTGTCAATAGCTGACTTATATATGAAAGATTAATATCAATATCGTCGGGGTGGGTAATATCTGGAAGCGATAAAGTTAGCAATTCCTCATGGCTATAGCCTAAAATATTACAAAACTTTTTGTTAACTCGCAGCCACCCTCCATCTAATGCTATATGGGCAATGCCAACAACAGTTTGCTCAAAGGTAGCATGGAATCTTTGCTCGCTAATCAGTAGCGCTTCCTCTAGTTGCTTGAGGGCAGCTTCGTTAATCAATTTTTTGCTAGATGTATTGATTTGCATTGCTTGTCAGACCTATATGTTTTACTAATACAAGAATTGCCCCCTCTATCTGTTTAAGGCAATACTTTAATTTCTAGTGTGATCGAAAACACATTAGAATGAGTTTGTATCACTGCAATCAATCAGGCGCTAAGCGACGATAGCCCCGCGCTAAAACTGTTTGCCTAAGCCATAAAGTTTTAATTTCTATGTATAATCGGAATTTCAATAATAAATTGTGTTCTCTGTCCAACTGCTGAAATACACTTTAAATCACCTTGGTGTTTTTCTACGACAATCTGATAGCTAATAGCTAAATCTAAACCAGTGCCTTTGCCTATCGGTTTCGTGGAAAAAAAGGGGTAAAATAGTTTTTTTTTTACATTTTTAGTCATACCTGAACCATTGTCTGCAATTTTAATAACTGCTAGATCGTCGTCTCGCATCAAAAGTACAGCCTCAAGCAATTTTCGATTTTAAATTTTCGATTTTTAAATTGCTTGCGGGTTTTACCTGTTTTGAGCAACGCCCAATCCAAAATCGGCCATCTAAAATTTGAAATTGGTTGGCTCCAAATTAGCAGCACTGGTGTGAAGACGAGAACGCCACCTACATTCCCAAGCCACCAAGTCCACCAAATCGCTTTATAAGCACTCCAAGGTGCGATGCCACCCAGACACATACTGGTGGTGCCGAAGGTGGCAGCTATTAACCAGATCAGCATCCCTCCAATTAATACAAAGTTAAAAACGCTACTCACCCGATTTAGCAGATTGCTGTACCCGATAAATCGGCGTATTAAAAAAGCACCCAACACGGGTGTCAAGGCATCTCCCACGGCACAGCCACTAGCAACTGCAAACACCACGGCTGGCAATCCGTCGATCGAAGTGCTGACGGCAAGGAACTCCCCCAGCCAGATACCAGGCCAAACGCCATAACCCAGCCGTAGGGTAGCTGCCAAGGCGATACCTGCCGGAGGCCAAACTGGTGTTACGTTTCCAGGGAGGGAAACCAGTAAAAGCCCAAGTTTAGCAGCACTATAGTAGATGACAGCAACAAATACCACGGCTGTCAACCGTGCCGCCGATTTGGGCAATGCAAAAAACTTCATTTTTAATATCTAACGCCACGATATGCCTTGAATTTAGTATTCCCCCTGAGCCGGGGGAAAGTAGATTTGAAGAATACAAAGAATTATTTTTAAAGACGGAGCAGTTGGTATATTCTCGGTCAATTTGTTATACCTAACTTGAATCTTCCACAGAATCAGCCCCAGGTTAATGATGCCCCTGTATTGCACCAAAGGACACGAGAATCCCACTGATTGCCGCTTTTGTCAGCATTGTGGCGAACCGCTGCCGGAGTTCGTCAGCAATAATATTGTGACGGGGATGATTTTAGGCGATCGCTATCGCATTGTGCGCGAACTGGGGCATGGTGGCTTTGGACGCACTTATCTGGCGGAAGACTTGAACCGATTCAATGAACCTTGTGTTTTAAAGGAATTTGCTCCCAAGGTTCAAGGCGCTTATGCTTTGCAGAAAGCTGAAGAACTATTTGAGCGAGAGGCGGGCGTACTCTACAAGCTGCGACATTCGCAAATCCCCAACTTTCGAGAAATGTTTCGGGTGAACCAGCAAAGCAAAGGATATCTGTTTTTAGTACAGGACTATGTGGAGGGTCAAACCTACCGTTCGTTGCTCGATGCTCGAAAATCTCAAGGGTTGCGGTTTAGTGAAGGGGAAGTACGCCAAATTCTACTGCACATTCTGCCAGTGTTGGACTATATCCACTCGCTGGGAGTGATTCACCGCGATATTTCTCCAGAAAACATGATTTTGCGGAGTTCCGATCAGCTTCCGGTGCTGATTGACTTTGGCGGCGTGAAGGAAGTTGCAGCAACGGTGGAATCGCAGTTTACTTTGGGAAGTGGCAATTCTCCGCCTTTGATCGCTACTCGCTTAGGAAAGCGGGGATACGCTCCTGACGAGCAGATGGACAAGGGATTGGTTTTTCCCAACAGCGATTTGTACGCTTTGGCAGCAAGTTTGTTAGTTTTGCTTACGCTCAAGCAACCCCACGAGATAATTGACAGCGAGACGCTGAAGTGGAACTGGCGGCGGGAAGTTAATCTTAGCCCGATGCTGGGAGATGTTCTGGATAAAATGCTGTCTCGGAGGATAAGCGATCGCTACCAATCTGCCAGAGAAGTTTTCCAAGCTCTCTCTGTCAATATACCTTCTACTGAGTTGCCTCCTACTCAACCGCCAGCGCCACCACCGATAGAACCCACACAGGCTGTTTCTCCTGCCTCATACCGCCCCCATCAACCGCCAATCGCCAACCTTCACGCCCAACCCTCCCATCAACAGAAAGGGGAGCCGCTTACTGCGAAACCCCAACCTACAATCCCCAAACGCCAATCCCCATTTGTCGGCATATTGGGTAAAATTTTGCTGGTGGCGCTGGTGATTATTGGTGCTACTGGACTCGGCTGGTGGGCTGGAAATTTGTGGATACAGTCGATGACTGGTTCCGAGGACAAAGGATCTGACTCCAACTCCTCAGATAATTCCACTGCGCCAACCGATCAGGAAAATCCTTCGCCGCAGTATTCGGCGGCGGAACGCGATCGCAAGCAACAGCTGCGCGATCGCCGCATTAGTTTGGGTGTTGACTACAATTTCTACGTAAACTGGGTAAATGATACTTTCTGGACGCGAAACCCAGAACAACGGGGAAAAATTCTCGGCGATGGTTCAGAATTTGAGCAATTGCGCCTGAGTTGGGATCAAACAGCCGCCCAGTTGCTCGATAAGTTGGAGCAGGCAAACTTGAGCGGTGCGTCGCGCCAGCGCTTGGGAAGCTACCAGCAGGAAGATCGCGATCGCTTCAAGGAGCAAGTCAACCAGCTGCGTCTTTCCAGTCGCGCCCTCTACGACCTCGCTGATGTCGTATTTTTCCAGCTATTCCCAGAGCAGCGCGGTAAAGATTTTCTCGCACAACCGATTGGTCAAGTATGGCACGCGATCGTTGCTGAGAAAGTCAAGGCATTGCAGGCTGGAGACGCTTTAGAAACCATTCGCTTCGATCCTGGCGCGGTTGGGAAACGAGTCAGAGGCACCCTCAAACCCAGAGAAGGCAAAGCCTACATCGCCAACTTTACCAAAGATCAATTGCTGGCACTTACTTTCACAAATAATCCAAAACTCCGCCTTTCCCTTTATCCTCCAACCACCGCCGTTCCCCCACTGCTGGAAGACTCGACACAAACAACTTGGTCGGGAAAACTTCCTCAATCAGGCTACTACGAATTTGTAGTAATTTCTGAAAACTCTGAACCCGTTGATTATCAACTCGACCTCGGCGTGGAAACCCCTGCTGCAACGCCATCTACATCTACTGCTCCTCAGTAATCATCTTTTGCCTCATGTCTTTAATTCCACAGGAACCTGCACAACGTCACTTGCCACTGCAAGGTAGTTACAACATCCGCGACATCGGCGGCTATGCGACTTTAGATGGTTGCCACACGCGCTGGCGACAAGTTTTACGGGCAGATAGTCTGCATCGCCTCACCCCAGAAAGCCAGCAAGCACTTATAGATTACGGTGTGCGAACAATTGTTGATTTGCGTCGTGTGTTTGAAGTTAACAATGCTCCCAATGTCTTCTCAGAATCAAAAGTAGTAACTTATCTAAACCTGCCCCTATTTGGTAACGAAGTTGTATCTGCTCTGATGCAAGCTAAAACACTGCTAGAACAGTATTGTTTGCTGCTGGATTCCTGTCAGAAACAGATGAAAGTCATTTTTGAGACAATAACAACCAGTTCGTTTCCTATGGTAGTGCATTGCTCAGCTGGCAAAGATCGAACTGGTCTGATTATTGCGTTCTTGCTAACTATAGCAAACGTGCCAGCAGAGACAATCGCCCAAGATTACGCCTTAAGTGAATCTTACCTGGCTCCGTTGTTTGAAAAAGACCTGGAAGTAGCAAGACGCAATGGCTACGCCCACATATTTGAATGTGAGCATGAAACAATGGTGGACACTTTAAATTACTTGCAAGAAAAGTATGGTGGCGCGATCGCATACTTACATAAAATTGGGATTACGGATGAGCAGATTAATCGTTTACGTACAATTATTGTTGATTAATCAGGGAGTATAGCAATTCAAAAATTGGGTGCGATACATCTGTAGGGACATGGCATTGACCATTGGTGTCAACTTAACGTTAGCTTGGCGGTTGAAACCGCAGCTACACAAACAAAACCCGGATGGTGCGCGGGTTTCAAAAGTCTTAATTTTCCGTTAGTCCGCGCAGGCGGACTTCGTTTTTCTAGCCGCGAATTCCATTCGCCAGGGCTTAAGTTGACACGAATCGGCATTGCCATGTCCCTACCAAGGTGGCTGTAACGCCTACAAGTGAGAACCGCTATATTTCTCGTTTTTCTATCCAAAATATTCAGCCTTTTCTTATCTTCCGATAATTGGAGGAGAAACAACGCGACGCAGTGGCGCTTCATTAGCCATTGAATATGTCATGAACAGCATACTTAACCGTTCTGTTTGCGGAAGACTCACTCGATAAATCAGGTTGTCCTGCTGCCACATCACAGAGGAAAATTCATAGGCGGGTTTTTGCTTTGAGCCTTCCAATAGATATCCCTTAATATTAGGCTTTAAGGTGATGCGATCGCCTGTAGCTTTATGTTTTTCTAAATCTCGGATAGCATTGGGCGAAGTATTCCTCGCTACAGAAAAACTGCCGAGTAAGCAGGGTTGGGGGCCGCTGATACAGGTAAACAGGCTAACTGTTAAACCAGCTGGAGTTTCCGAGGGAAAGACGCGGACAATTAACTTAGAAAAATCTATATCTTGAAAGCCACTAAGTTGAATTTGAGATGGTAAGCGCATTACCAACCCTAGCGGCAAGTTGCTTTGAATTTCTTGTAGATGGGGAGTAAATATTTCAGCTGGTCGCGCCTGAACTGGTTTGTTTCCAGACGCTATTACTACGATTCCAGCGATCGCTAGAATCAGGCGTGGAAATAATTTGTTAATTTGTAAAACTTGGTAAAGCAATTTTTAAATCTATCAAACTTTTAAAAGAAACAATAGCAGATGTCATGTACCTTAAGGTAGATTTTCTGCTCGAAAACAGAAGTAGATGAACAATATCCGTGACTTATAGCTGACTAAAGAAATTCAATTTGCAATTTATGATTACAAGTAAACCTTTGTAAAGTATCTTCAGTCTAAATACACAGCCACCCTATTTCTAGTTTATCGCCCCGTCGGGCGGTCAGCCTGATAGTCTCCTGATTGGAACCTCACCGTGCCATTTAATTTTATGTCTGCTGAATTATCTACTAAAAATCAAAAGACACAGCAAGAGGGAAAAAGCAAAAGTCAAAGAATGCTTCTTTTGCCTTTCGCCTTTTTATTATTGCCTTACTTGTCAAGTTGCGGTATATTGCCGCCGCAGCAAGCGGATGCTCAAGCTCCACAACAGCAACAACGGGGAGGAGCCGGAGGGATAACCCCAGTGGATGTAGCGATCGCTCGCACCGACACTCTCCAAGAAGAGATAAAGTTTATCGGCACCACTCGCCCAGTTCGGGAAGTTTCGGTGCAACCCCAAGTGGAAGGACGGCTGCTATCTCTGAAAGCGGACGTGGGAGATACAGTGGCGCAGGGTCAAATTGTTGCCCAGTTGGATGACACGATATTGTTAACCAACGTCAATCAGGCGCAAGCCGAACTTGCAACTCTTCAATCGGAAGTGGCACGCGCCCAAACTCAGGTAGGCAATGCACGGACACAGGTAGAACAGGCAAAAGCTCAATTGCAGCAAGCACAGAGGGACGCGGCTCGACTGGCTGGATTGGCGCGGCAAGGTGCGATCGCTCAGCAACAAGCAGAATTAGCCCAAACAGAAGCTCAAACGGCTCAACAAGCTTTGCTCTCTGCTCAGGCACAGGTGAGTACAGAACAGCAAGCAGTCGTAGCGGCTCAAGGCAGAGTTAAGGCTCAACAATCTGTACTGGCTCAAAGTCGCGAACGCCAATCCTATTCAGTATTAACTTCCCCAATTAGCGGCGTTGTCGTTTCCAAAGGGATAGAACCGGGCGATTTGGCGAACCCAGGTAGTGAAATCTTGAAAATTGGAGATTTCAGTCGCGTCACGGTGGTAGTGCCAGTTTCAGAATTAGAACTGTCAAAAATTCGGGTTGGGCAATCGGTACGGGTACAGCTAGACGCTTTTGCAAACAGGGAGTTTCTTGGAGAAGTAGTTCGCATTTCTCCGGCGGCAAATGTAGCGGCTCGTCAAATACCAGTGGAAGTCACAATTGCCAACCCTAAAGGTGAGATTGGCAGCGGACTACTCGCACGGGTGAGCTTTTCGTCAACTGCCTCCGAACGGGTAGTGGTGCCGCAAACTGCCCTGCAAGAGAAACCCGGCGGTAGGGGCGGGGCAACCTCGCCCACAGAGGGTCAGGGGAGCAGAGAGGCTAGAAGCGGTGGTGCCGCAACCACTCCGGAACAGGCACGCAATTCAAAATCCCAAACCGAAAATCCTAAATCTAGCCAAGCGACAGTATTTGTTTTGGACAGAAACGGGAAACAGCCAACAGTGCAGGCTCGATCGGTGACAGTAGGCGATCGCGCAAATGGAAAAGTCGAAATTCTCTCTGGTTTAAAACCAGGAGAGAGATTTGTCAGTCGCAGTGGTAAGCCGCTAAAAGATGGTGAGCCAGTGCGCTTAAGTGTTCTTTCTGAAACTCAGTAACGGGCAATCGGGATTCACCAATTAGCAATTAGCAATTAGCAATTACCATGTCTGGATTTAGCATAAGCGCGATCGCCATCCGCCGTCACATCGGCACACTCATGCTCACCATCACTACGTTGGTGCTGGGAGTCTTCTTTCTCTCCCAACTGCAAGTTGATTTGTTGCCGTCTATCACCTATCCCCGGATTGGCGTGCGGCTAGAAGCCCCTGGAATCTCTCCAGAGGTAGCAGTTGACGAAATCACTAAGCCGCTAGAAGAAACTTTGAGCGCCACAGAAGGAGTGGTGCAAGTTTACTCCCAAACCCGCGAAGGGCAGGTAAGTTTAGACTTGTACTTTGAACCGGGTGGCAACATTGACCAGGCGCTAAACGATGCCACGGCTGCCTTTAACCGAGGTCGTAGTAGACTCCCC
The DNA here is from genome assembly GCF_039962115.1 of Funiculus sociatus GB2-C1. Classification (NCBI taxonomy): domain Bacteria; kingdom Bacillati; phylum Cyanobacteriota; class Cyanophyceae; order Coleofasciculales; family Coleofasciculaceae; genus Funiculus; species Funiculus sociatus. Next base: position 12,434 of record NZ_JAMPKJ010000028.1, read on the forward strand.
AGTACCATCGAAGATGCCCGCTTATTTAAAGTTGACCCCTCCCAGCTGCCCGTTTACGAAGTGGCGCTGCAATCTTCTTCGCTGGGGGATGCGGAGTTGCGAGTCCTTGCTGATGAAGAATTATCCCGCGAACTCGGTGTAGTTGATGGTGTCGCCGCTGTCGATGTTGCGGGTGGAGTGGAAGAACAAGTCCGGGTGCAAATTGACCTGAATCGCCTACAGGCGCTGGGGGTGAGTTTGGTAGATGTGTTGAATGCTTTAGGCGATCGCAACCAGGATGTCTCTGGCGGTCGCTTGCAAGGGGCTGACTCCGAACCGCTAACCCGCACCGTCGGACGCTTTCAGAATGCCCAAGAAATTAGCAATCTCTCCTTTGAAGTTGGTTCCCCAACCCCCAGCGCAGTAGGAGCGCAAAGCCCCGCACTTTTACCGCAATCTCGCGTTTATCTAAGAGATTTTGCCGAAGTCATTGATGGCACAGAAGACCAGCGGGTATTTGTCTATCTGAATGGGCAACCAGCGGTAAAACTCAGCATCCAAAAGCAACCGGATGCCAATACTATCGAGGTTGTGGATGGAGTTAAAAAACGGATAGAAGAACTGCGCCAAGCTGGGGTAATTCCCGAAGACATGAAACTGTTGGCAACGCTGGATGAATCGAAATTTATCAGCAATTCGATCTCCAACGTGACCAGTTCCGGATTGCTGGGTGCAGGGTTGGCAGCGGTGGCGGTGATGCTATTTCTAGGTAGCGCCCGTCAAACTTTAATTATTATCATCGCCATTCCCCTAGCGACCATCGCGGCGATTATCTTAATGCAGCTATTTGGACTCTCCATCAACATTTTCAGCTTAGGTGGTTTGGCACTGGGTGTGGGGATTGTTGTAGACAACTCTATCGTAATGATGGAGACAATTGCCGAAGGTGCTGGCATGATTCCGGGTCAGGATAGCAAAGCCCGCATGAATAGCCAGCAAGTAATCGATCAAGCAGAACGCAGTGGTCGCGAGGTGGAATCGGCGCTAATTGCCTCTACCACTACTAACTTGGTGTCTGTGCTGCCGTTTTTGCTGATTGGTGGCTTTTTCTCCCTGCTATTTAATGAATTAATTCTTACCATTAGTTTTTCTGTAGCTGCCTCTCTATTGGTGGCGCTGACAGTTGTGCCAGCACTCAGTTCCCGATTGTTGGCAATCCAGTGGTCAAGTGGCCTAGGTAAGTTTTGGCCTTTGCGGGAATTTAACCGCCGATTTGAGGCAGCGACTGGCAGCTATACCCGCTTTCTAACTGGAGTAGTGCGTTATCGGTTGTTAGTCATCGCCGCTATTATTCTGCTTTTCGGCGGCAGTAGTTTGTGGATGGTCGGTCAAATTCCTCAAGAAATTCTGCCTCGGATTAATACAGGTCAAGCAAATTTGTTTGCCCAGTTTCCTCCCGGAACTAGCGTGGAAACTAACCGCAAAGTGATGGCACTGGTGGACGAAATTCTGGTTAAACAGCCGGAAAGCGATTATGTATTTAGCACAGCCGGAGGTTCTCTGTTCGGCAGCAACACCAATGCCAATCCCCTACGAGCTTCCAGCTCAATTACTCTCAAATCAGGTACAGATGTCGAGAAGTTTGTTGAGAAAGTCAATCAGGAGTTAAACAAGCTTAATTTGGCGGGGATTCGTCTGAGACTGAATCCCGGTCAGGTACGAGGAATTATTTTAAGTAACTCGCCAGTGCGGGGGGCGGATGTGGATATCATCCTCCAAGGAAACGATGAGCAGCGGTTGCAACAAGCGGGGCGGCAAGCGCTGCAAGCCTTGGATGAGCAGGTAAAAAGTGCAACTTTCCGACCTGATGCTGACTCTCGACAACCAGAAGTGCAGATTCGACCGGATTGGGAGCGTGCAGAGGAGTTGGGGTTGACAACGCAAGACATTGGGCAAACGATCCAGACGGCAATCGAGGGGTCAGTCCCGACTCAGTTGCAAAGAGGCGATCGCTTAGTTGATGTCCGCGTTCAATTCAATGAACAATCCGTGCAACGCGGTTCGCAGCTTGCACAGATTCCCTTATTTGTCAACAACAACAGCTTAGTCCGTTTGGGTGATGTCGCTACCATTTCCGAAGGTCAAGCCCCCGGTGAAGTTCAGCGGATTAACCAACGACAGGTTTTTATCATTGCGGGTAGTCTGAGTGAAGGAGCTAACCTTAGCGATGCCTTGACAGAGGTAGACGAGGTACTGGGGAATTTGCGATTACCCGAAGGCGTGAGCGTGATTCCCAGTTCGACAGCGGAAACGAATCAGCAGTTGCAAAACTCCTTGACAATTTTAGGAGGTTTAGCTGCTTTCTTGGTTTTCGTCGTCATGGCGGTGCAATACAACTCCTTAATTGACCCCTTGGTAATTATGCTCACGGTGCCGCTGGCTTTAGCGGGGGGCATTTTGGGGCTTTATATCACCCAAACCCCTATCGGTGCTACGGTGCTAGTCGGTGCGGTACTGCTGGTGGGGATTGTGGTGAACAACGCCATCATCATGGTCGAGTTGGCTAACCAGATTCACGAACAAGAAGGCATCGACCGACAAGCGGCGATTTTAAAAGCGGCTCCCATGCGCCTGAGAGCGATTATGATGACCACCATCACCACGGTTCTCGGCTTGTTTCCGTTGGCGCTGGGAATCGGGGAAGGCTCAGAATTTCTGCAACCGCTAGGCGTTGTGGTGTTTTCCGGTCTATCGCTGGCGACACTGCTAACGTTGTTTATTATTCCCTGCTTCTACGTGCTGCTGCACCAGTTCCCATCTGTGAAATTGCCGCGATTTAGTTTTAAAAAGAAATCTCGCAAGGCTTTTCGAGGCAAGGAACAGCCAAGTCCTTCACAAAGCAAAAAGGAACAGATAAAACTTAAATAACCCAGCAATTATCTCGTTCATAATCTCTGACTAGGAACGAGATAATCGTTTTTACAGGGGCTTCCAGCCGAATGAAGTACAGGCTATCTGGAGAGATACCCGATTTCTTGGAGAAGTCGGGTATCTGTACTCGCCCGAAAAGCGCTGTATAAGTAATGGCGACTACCCAAGGACAGATGGGGATTATGCTAATTTTTATAAAGTTCCTTAATAATCCGAATCTTATGAGCTTGGAGATCCCCGTCTCGATTAAACCCTGGCTTAATTTCATTCACCCGGCTTTAATGTGGGTGCTGCTAGGTGTATCCGTCTATGCCCTGTATTTAGGCGTTAAACTCCGAAAAACTAGATATGCTGAAGGGGAAGCCAAGAAAGAGCTGATCAAAGGCAGATATAATGTCCGGCACTATCAGGTAGGTTCAGTGCTTTTGGGGTTGATGGTAATCGGTACGCTTATCGGTATGGGCGCTACTTACATCAACAATGAAAAACTGTTTTTTGGACCTCACCTTCTAGCTGGGTTAGGCATGACAGGTATGATTGCGGTTTCAGCTTCCCTGTCTCCCTATATGCAAAAGGGTCACGATTGGGCACGTTACACTCACATTGTGTTGAATTCTGCTCTCTTAGCGCTGTTTGCCTGGCAAGCTTTCAGTGGTGTGGAAATTTTGCAAAGGATTATTAGCAAGATGTAACCTAGCTAATGGCTAATAGCTAGTTCAAGAGCTATTAGCCATTAGCCATTAGCCCTTTTTTCTCGCTTTTTTCGGTAAGGGTAAGCCGAGAGTGGTGTGAAAGTCTTCCTGCACTTTGTGGGTGAGACGGCGGGAAACTTGGCGGACGATTTGCGCGAGTAAGCGATCGCCTGTATTCTGGATCGCAGACTTGGGCAACTTGTAAATAAACTTGGGAAACCGCAGGTAAACTGTTAAATCCAGCTGCCACTGAACGCGGGTGATGGTCAACCCATCTGTCGGTACTTCCACCAATTCCATCACCGCTTTATAGTCAACCTCATAGCCCGGAGCCACGTAATCTGGAATCTGTATCGTTTGGATACGATAAACGCCGCGATCCTGGGGTAGCAGTTCTAAGCCGATTTTTGGCTCTACCTCATAGCCAAAAGCCCCAAAACGCCCTATTACTAGCGAATAGCCGTTTTCTCCCAGCGGTTGGGCTGCCATCGGGTGGGCGCAGCGACAGAACCAACCTTGGTGAGTATCCAGATACTTAGCTACTGTGTGAGCATCGGTATACAGTTCCATGCTGTCTTCAAAGCGAGTGTGAAACCGCGTTGGCTCAATCGTACTGTCAGCTTCTACAACTAAATTGTCTAACTCCATGAAACTTGGTTCTAGATTGCACATTGCTGACTGAATCTCAATCGCTTGACTATCAACAAATTGTGACTGCATCACCTGCTCTCCTGCGATGGTTGCCGTTTCCCTATATAAAGGATTCCCCCAAAGAGTCCAATTGTTTCCATAAACTGCATTTTTTTTCTAAAAGACGACAACGCCTCATAGTTCATACAATTGAAAAGTTGGACTTTACTGCAAAATAAAAATTTTCTCTGTCCAATAAGCATAGCTTGCGAATTTAAAAGTGGACACGTGTAATATACGGAGAAAGGGATGAAAGCATTTGTAGCAGGGGCAACGGGAGAAACTGGTCGCCGGATTGTACAAGAACTGGTGAAGCGAAATATACCTGTTCGGGCGTTAGTACGGAACATGGAAAAAGCTAGGGGAATTCTCCCAGATGCGGCGGAATTAGTAGTTGGAGATGTGTTGAAGCCAGAAACTCTCAGTGTTGCTTTGGGTGATAGTACGGTAGTGTTATGTGCTACTGGTGCCGCACCAGGTTTTGACCCGACTGCACCGTACAAGGTAGACTACGAAGGCACAAAAAATTTAGTAGATGCAGCCAAAGCTAAGGGAATTGAGCAATTTGTACTGGTTTCTTCAATTGGTGCTTCTCAATTTTTCCATCCGCTGAACCTTTTCTGGCTGATTCTCGTCTGGAAGAAGCAAGCTGAGGAGTATATTCAGAAAAGCGGTTTGACTTACACAATTGTGCGTCCAGGGGGTCTGAAGAATGAAGACAGCTCAGACTCGGTGGTAATGTATAACGCAGATACCCTGTCTTTGAGTGGCAGCATTCCCCGTCAGAAAGTGGCGCAGACGTGTGTGGAAGCACTATTTCAACCAGCGGCTCAAAACAAAATTGTGGAAGTCATTGCTAAGCCGGAAGCTTCTCCAAAAAGCTGGGAGCAACTTTTTGCTGAGGTAGCATGATTGAGACGTCACCTAAAAAGCAGAGAACCGCTGCGATCGCTGGCATCATTGGATTGCTATGCTTGCTCTTTTACATAAGGGCTTGCGAAAAACCGCTATCGCGCCTAGTATTAGACCCATCTGGAGGGGCGGACGGGACACAGCCGCTGGTGATGCAGGGAGGCGATCCTTATATTCGCGCTTTGATGCGGACAATTTCTGCTAGCGAAGCAAACGTGGCTCATCCTTACTCAGTGATCTACGGTGGCGATCGCGTCAGCGACCTCAGCAATCACCCTCAGCAGTGCGTCACCATTGTTAATGGCCCAAATATGGGAAATTGCTCAACTGCGGCGGGACGCTATCAGATGATCAACACGACTTGGTTTGAGAAGGCTAAACGCTATCATCCACATCCGTTTGAGTTTATGTTTTGGCAGTCTTATAGCTTTGAGGCGGAATTTCAGGATGCGGTGGTTTATGCTTGGTTGAGCGACGCAGGTGCTTGGGGCGTTAACATTTCAGAGTTACTGCGGCAAGGTAAGATAAATCAGGTTTTGCGGCGGCTTTCTGGCACTTGGACAAGTTTGGGGTATGGAATAGAAAACAATTCCATGAGTAGCAAGTTGCCGAGGATTTATCAGCAAATGCTGAAAGAGGAACTAAAAGCCTCTGGGTGAAAAAAGGCATAAGCCAAAAAACGAAACTAGATTTCTTAGGGTGCGTTAGCGTTATTGTTAACGCACCTTTCTCAAAATATGCTGATTTTAGGCAGTTTTTCTAGTTCTCATAAATCTCTAAAGGTAATCCATCTGGATCGCTAAAGAAAGTAAACCGCTTGCCAGTAATTTCATCGATTCTAATATCTTCTACTTGTATATCTTTAGATTTTAAATAGCAAACTGATTTATCTATATTTTCGACTACAAAAGCTAAATGCCTCAATCCGCAAGCTTCCGGGCGGCTCATTCTTTGAGGCGGATTAGGAAACGAGAATAATTCTATTTGAGCGCTACTACCAACTCCCAAATCTAATTTATAAGAATTTCTTTCTTCTCTAAATGTTTCTTTTATAACGAAAAAGCCTAAAACTTCTACATAAAATTGTTTTGATTTTTCATAGTCAGAGCAAATTATGGCGACGTGATGAATTCCGGTAGTTTCCATAATTTTATTCCGATAAACTTACGATTTTTTGGTAGCCATTGCCATACGTTGAGGTAATGATACCAAAATTACAATGATTCTTAACTTAAAAAGAGTCTAACATTTTTAACGAAGTCATTCAGATTTTCAAAATGAACATTATGTCCACAAGCTTTAATAATGTTCAGCTTCGCTGATTCACATAGACTAGCCATTTCCGAATTAATATTAATAAATTTCTTGTCATATTCCCCAACCAGCAAAAGCAGAGGCGTTTTATTCTCTTTTAACTTATCCCATAAAGAAGGCTGACATCCACTACTTAAATTACGCAATGACTTAGCCAACTCTATTGGATTATTTTGTAAACGATACTCTACAAGACGCTCAAATTCTGGGTGTTTTTTAAGAGAAGCAAAAAGCGGTTGACTATACCAGTTTGATAGAAAAGATGTAAAAATCGTTGTTTCTAATTGATGGGTTATTTCAAAATCCCGTTGACTTCTTTCCCATCGTTCGGGTTCACTCTTCAAGCCTGGAGATGCGGATTCCAGTACAACTTTATGAAAATACTTAGGGAAATTAAGAGTTAGATACAAAGCTAAACGTCCACCCATCGAATAACCTACTAAAAAACATTTTTCAATGTTTAAACTATCTAGTAGTTTGATTAATGCGTGGGCAGTGTTTGCCATTGTGTAGCAATTATTTTCACCGATAATTCTAGTTTTCCCATGACCGGGAAGGTCAACGGACAGACAATAAAATTGGTCAGATAATAAGGATATAGCTTGATTAAATTCATTGACATCTCCCAAAAAGCCATGCAAAAAAAGAATTAGTGGCTTATCGGCGCTACCACTGAAAGAATAATGAAATTGATAATTGTCAAAATTCATTTTCTACAAATGCTTTTAAAAAGCCTATTTGATATATAAACAGTCGCTTTACGAATGCGATCGCATTCTCCCGGATGCAGCAAACTAGCGAAGCGTAGCGTACCATGAAGGAGATTTCGCGCACTTTCACCTGAACTTAAATAAAAGTCAACCAACCAAAAACTTGTTCAGGTGTTAGGAAACCGCGTAAAATCGTTAGGTTTGTATTCCACTCAACTGCGAACCGCTATAGCAGTTTCATTGATACAAAAAAACCCTGCGAACAGGGTTTTTTGTCAAGTAGCTATAGAGAAAAACGCAATGCAGCCATCACCCTGAGTCGAGATTGATTTCTTAAATTAAGGCAGAAATCGATCTAAAGCAGCCTTTAACTCTTCGATCTCAACTTCAATATTGCCTTCTTTGGCAGCACGACCGATACACTCAGTTAAATGCTCATCCAAAATCATCCGCGCCACCCGATCCAAAGCACCCCGCACGGCAGCAACCTGCACGAGGACATCAGGACAGGGGCGGCTTTCCTGTACCATCGTCTTAATGCCCCGGATGTGTCCTTCAATCCGAGATAGGCGGTTAATTACTCGTCGCAGTGATTCTTCGCTGTGGACGTGATGATGGGGCGACTCTTCATCCTCATGAGTATGCGGATGATCCTGAATCGGAAAGGTTTGGTCAAGTTTAGGGTTCGATCCAATCATGTAGAGTCGTCCATAAGGCATCTGTATAACATAATCTAACCTATCTGAGGGTCAGTACCTCTGGTAGTTTAAAGAAATTTGGGATGTAGGGAAAACCGCATCAGCGATCGCGTCTGAGGAAAGCCAATTCCACTGTAAAAATAGCTGTAGGGCTATTTATTGTTGCCGCCTAGACCATCACAAAGCTAAAAATTGATGCTATGCAGTTTCCATTTTCTCAATTTCCACGTCAAATCGCTACCTATCTATTTTCCATCCTTTTAGGAGCCATTCTTACATCTGGCGTTTATCGCGTCCTGCCATCTCAAGCCGGGGTTGCTCCTAAGAAATTTTCATCATATCAGGAGGCACCGGCGCTACTTGCACAAAGCACTATCTCCAGAATTCCCGAAACAGCTGCTGGCAGTTTTGTTACCGCAGCGGTGAATCGGGTGGGTAAAGCTGTAGTAAGGATTGATACCGAGCGTACAGTCAACCGCAACCTCGATCCATTATTTGATGATCCCTTCTTCCGGCGTTTTTTTGGCGAAGAATTGCCAAGAGGCCCTATGCAAGAGCGTCTGCGCGGTCAAGGCTCTGGTTTCATTATTGACAAGAGCGGAATTATCCTAACAAATTCCCATGTAGTGAATCGAGCTGATAAGGTGACTGTGAGACTCAAGGATGGACGTACCTTGGAAGGAAAAGTACAAGGTGCAGATCCGGTGACAGATTTGGCAGTAATTAAGATCAATGACAGCAGCGATTTGCCAGTGGCACCACTAGGAGATTCTAACGAGGTGCAAGTAGGAGACTGGGCGATCGCAGTCGGCAATCCTCTAGGATTGGATAATACCGTTACCTTGGGAATTATCAGCACCCTCAAACGCTCCAGCGCCCAAGTCGGTATTCCCGACAAACGGATAGACTTCATTCAAACTGATGCAGCGATTAATCCCGGCAACTCCGGTGGGCCATTGTTAAATCAGCAAGGCGAAGTTATTGGCATTAACACGGCAATTCGCGCCGATGCAATGGGTATTGGCTTTGCGATTCCCATCAATAAGGCTAAAGTAATCTCCAGCGCACTAGCACGCGGGGAAAAAGTTGCCCATCCCTATCTCGGTATCCAGATGGCAACCCTGACACCAGAAGTAGCAGCTGAAAATAACAGCGACCCTAATGCTCCCTTTGAGGTGCCGGAAATCAATGGCATTTTAGTGGTGCGAGTTCTGCCAAATACTCCAGCAGCAGCATCTGGAATGCGTCGGGGGGATGTGATTGTCCAGATTGACGGACAAGCAGTGGAAACCGCCGCTGAGTTACAGCGCATCGTAGATAGTAGCGGCATCGGTCAGATGCTAGAGATGAAAGTGCAACGCGGCAAACAGACTACATCTATCGGCATCCGCACTGGCGAACTGCAAGAACAATCTTAGAAAAGGCAAACATCTTCGGTAAGTAAAAGGAAAGGGCGCACAATTAGCTTGTGCGCCCTTTCCTTTGCGGGGTACTGTACTGGGGACTGGACAAGACTTATGCCAGTCCCTCATCCCTAGTCCCTTTCTTTAGTCCTCGTCATCCTCGAAGTCGCCATCGTCATCATCATCAACGAGTTCGTCATCATCTAGAACCGGAGACAAGGAAGCGCCGCTTCCCATTCCGTAAGTGGGTCGTTCCTCAAATCCCATTCCGGGATTGTAAGCGCGTGCTGTGCGGTCATCCAGCACCACATCCAGTGCGTCTTCCTCAACATCGAGTCCGGTTGCAAATGCCCCAGTAAAGTCAACCGTCTCGTTGTTTGCTTCCTCAAAGGCGTTGAACCCGGTTCCGGCTGGAATCAGTCGTCCGATGATCACGTTCTCCTTGAGACCGCGCAACCAGTCAGATTTACCTTCGATCGCCGCCTCGGTCAGCACCCGCGTCGTCTCTTGGAAAGATGCCGCAGAGATAAAGCTGTCTGTGTTCAAACTAGCTTTGGTAATCCCCAGCAACATTGGCGTGTATTGTGCTGGCGCTCCTCCGGTGATGGCGATCGCTTCGTTGACTTGCTCTATCTGCCGCAACTCCACCAGTTCCCCAGGCAGCATGATAGTGTCCCCACCATCATCCACCCGCACCTTGGAGGTCATCTGCCGTACTATCACCTCAATATGCTTGTCAGAAATATCAATCCCCTGTGATTGATACACCGACTGCACCTCGTTCACCAGGAAGGTCTGGACTTTCTGCAATGCCCCTAGCGCTGCTTCATAGATGCCCATCGTCTCGCGATAATGGTCGAAGAAAATCTCCAGAATCTCGTGCGGGTTCGCAGGACCATCAGTCAGCGCTTCTGCTGTCTCCACACTCATGCCGTCACCGACAATCATGTTCTGACCAGGGCCTAGCGGGTAGTCAGCTACTACCCCATCCGCCTCGACTACCTTAATATCCTCAGCTTCCTGCTGGGAGCCATAAACCACCTGCGTCGTCCCCGATCGCCGTGTTAAAATACACGCCTCCTTCGGTTTCCGAGCTTCTAGCAGTTCCTCAATCCTGGGCAAACCCTGGATGATATCCCCAGTCTTGGCTCGTTCAAACACCAGCAGCACCAGGTTATCCCCCCGCTGCACCAAATCACCATCGTCAATGTGCAGCACAGCTCCCGAAGACACTCGGTAAGGACGCGCCAAACGCAAAGTTACTGAATTCTCAGTTACTGAAAGCACTTGACCGGATTCCGGTGTTGGCAGTCCCGGCGCAAGAGGAGTCCCCGACACCAATAGCGATCCGGGCTTTACGGTAGGCTTCGCTCCTGATGTTTCAATCGTTACGCGATCGCTATCCCGAATCAGCAGCACCCGACGAATCGCAGCATCCCCAGGACGAATCCCGCGCACTTCTCCTGCGTCTTTGCACTGAATCTCAGTTCGCGCCACAACCGCCCCCGGCTCTATTTGCTGCCCATCCGTCACCATAATCCGGGTGTGCGTGCTGCCGCTCAAAGGATCTGCCACCGTATCCCGCCGGATCACCAGCGTCTCAGACACCAGCAGTTGCAACCGATACTCGGAATAGTTTTGAGTTTCTCGGCTTAAGTTTTGAGTTGAATCTTCTGGCTCAGAACTCCCGCCGGAGTCATCAGTCCTGTCGATTGGCAACAACTCAATATCCGCTGCCAGCAGTTCCAGCCCCGCTATAGACGCAGGTTTCAAACCCGCCCCTTCCGCTGAGCCATCTTGCTCGCCTCCAGCGCCAATTTCCAGCACCAGCTGCGTCCGCAACAGTTCCAGCGCTTCTTTTGACTTTACCCGCTCCCCATCTTTATATGGCAGCCGCTGCACCGCGCGCAGCTCAATAGTGTATCGTCCTTTGCTGGAAAGCGATGCTTGCGAAGGTACGCTTGGTTCATCGGGTACTTGGAACTCCACCACCGGACGCAGCAACAATGCTGGGCCCTCTGGAGTCTCCACAAATTCAATGTACCGAAGTTCGTTTGTCACCAGCCCAGGAACTATTTCCTGTCCGGGATAAAACAGAGTTGCGTCTTTCCCCATCACTGCCTCTGGGTCGTCCACCAGATGTAGATCCCCAGGCTTAATCACAATCTCCCGCAGAATATCATTTTTCTGCGTCACTTCCACCAGACCCGAAGTCTGACAGAAGATATCTTTAACTACCTCAGTCCCGACTTCTACATATTGAGCGTCCTCAACCTGTAACAAGGAAATATCCTTATTCACCTCGTGGGACTCTTCCGGTATCCACAGCAGCGTCCCGCCTTTGATGACTTCGTACCCCAGTTTGGCTTTTGCTTTTTTGGCAACTTCCACCCCAGCGTATTTAATAATTCCCCCGGTGGTAGTGCGATAGCGGTCGTCTATCAACTCCGCAACCACCGCGTGATTCTGCACCTTCGTCCCTGGTGCCGCCTTCAACTGAAAGCGCTGTGACTCGCCAGTGTAAATCGTGTAGTGGTCTCGCCCAGCGGTCGTTTCTGACCGCACCCGCGCTTGGTCTAGCAGTACAGAAGCCGTGATGATTTCAATCTCTCGACCCCTAGAACTTCCAGTCTCCGCCTTCAGGCGCACCACTCCTCCATGCTCACTCACCAATTTGGTTTCTGCTAGCACGTCTTGGTGCTCCACCATCGTACCATTCTGGACTACTGCTTCTGCCCCAGGCGGCAAGTTGTAAACTTCCCCTGAGAGAATCCACAACAAACCACCCCGCGCTGCAATTCGGGTAGTGTTCCCTTGACGGTCGGTTTTCTCTTCTGGCAGCAATCCTTCAAATTTCACTTCTCCCGCCAAGTCGGTAGTTACGTCCTTGGCAGCTTTTTCCGTGTGTGCCTTGGTCGGGGCAACAATTGCTACCTCTGCCAATAGCACTCCCTCGCTTACTGTGTCTCCAGTATTGCAGTATAGGGTTGAAGCCTGAGTCAGAGGAATTGTCGTTGCTTCCCCTCCGGAAGCAGGTTCCAATACCAATGCGCCATTGTTAGATTCCACCAACAGAGCATCTTCCCCGTGCCGAGTTCTTAAGGGGCGCGTCCGCATCCCCCGGCTGAAACGCACCTTTCCATCAAAAGGCGCTCTCACTTGTCTGGCAACCTCTCCGGTAAATACTCCTCCGGTGTGGAACGTCCGCATCGTCAGCTGGGTTCCCGGTTCCCCGATACTCTGGGCGGCAATAATCCCGACTGCTTCTCCCAAATCTACTGGGTGTCCGTGGGCCAAACTCCATCCGTAACAAGACTGACAGACGGATCTCGCGGCTTCGCAAGTCAGAGGCGATCGCACGATCACTTCTTCTACCCCAGATGCCGCGACTGCTTGTGCCAATTCTTCTGACAACGGCTGATTTCTCGTCATCACCACTTCTCCAGTGGTGGGGTGAATCACATCCTCTGCCAAAACTCGGCCCAAAAGACGGTCGCCCAGTGGAATCAAAACGCGATCGCCCGAAGTCATTGCCGTAACCTTCACCCCCCTTGGGGTGCCGCAGTCCACTTCCCGCACAATCACATCCTGGGACACATCCACCAAGCGTCGGGTCAGATATCCAGAATCCGCCGTCCGCAAAGCAGTATCCACCAATCCCTTCCGCGCTCCATAAGAAGAGATGATGTATTCCGTCACCGTCAGACCTTCCCGGAAATTGGTCTTAATCGGCAAGTCAATAATTTCCCCTTGGGGGTCTGCCATCAAACCACGCATCCCCACCAACTGGCGCACCTGGGAAATATTTCCCCGCGCCCCAGAAAACGCCATCATATACACGGAGTTCAAGGGGTCTTTCTTCCGGAAGTTGCGAACCACCTCATCTTTTAGTGACTCAGAGGTGCTGTTCCAGGTATCAATTACCTTTTGGAAACGCTCTACTTCCGTAATTTCTCCCCGCGCATAGCGGGCCTCTGTAGCGCGAATTTCCGTCTCAGCCGCTTCCAGCAGATCCCGCTTGGAATCCGGTACCTGCAAGTCATCCACGCTGATAGAAACACCCGCTTTGGTTGCGTAATGGAAGCCTAAATCTTTCAGCCGATCTGCCATTTGTGATGTCCGGGCTGACCCATAGTTGGTAAACGCCCAGGCAACCAGCTTCTTCAGCTGCCCTTTATCAACCATTCGGTTGTGAAAAATATTTTTGATTTCAGGTTGCTCTGCCATTTTTGGATTTTAGTTTATGGATTTTGCAGAGGTTGGAGTTTCTCCGCCTCTGATGATTAAGCCAGCGCAAAGACTTCGGATTTTGGATTAAAAAGTTACTCAGTTTCCCTTACAATTTCTTACTTCCTGGTGAGCAACACCAATCCAAAATCCAAAATCTACTTAGCCTGCTAAGGCTTCTTGAACCGTCTTGTTGTAGATAATCCGCCCAGGCGTAGTCCGAATGTATTGAGTCAAAACATTCCCTTGCTTATCTTCACGAAGGCGGCGGAACTTGTAGGTTTTCCACACCGTGCCATCAGCCAAGGTTTCCACCTTTTCCGGCTCCAAATCCGGTTTATCATTTTCTACCACACCGTCAAAGCGTACCCAGATGTAGGCGTGCAAATCCACCGCCGACTGCTCATAGGCTAAGAGGGCATCATTCAAGCTGGCAAAGTAACATCCCGCCCCCTTGGTTGCTGCCGGGTTTTCCGCCGTCAGGTAATAGCAGCCCAACACCATGTCCTGACTCGGCGTAACAATCGGTCGTCCAGTCGCTGGTGAGAGAATGTTATTAGATGCCAGCATCAGTAACCGCGCCTCTGCCTGAGCTTCCAGAGAAAGCGGCACGTGAACCGCCATTTGGTCGCCGTCAAAGTCCGCATTAAACGCCGGACATACTAACGGGTGCAGTTGAATAGCTCGACCCTCTACTAGAATCGGCTCAAAAGCTTGAATTCCCAGACGGTGAAGCGTTGGTGCGCGGTTCAGTAACACCGGGTGTCCCGCAATCACGTCTTCCAGCACATCCCATATAGCCGCATCGGATCGCTGAATCAGCTTTTTAGCGGCCTTGATATTATTCACCAAGCCGCCGCGAATCAGTCGATGAATCACAAACGGTTGGAACAGCTCAATCGCCATTTCTCGTGGCAAACCGCACTGGTGAATTTTCAGCTTTGGCCCCACCACAATCACGGAACGCCCGGAGTAATCTACCCGCTTACCCAACAAGTTTTGACGGAAGCGTCCCTGCTTACCCTCAATAATGTCCGATAGAGACTTCAGGGGTCGGTTATTCGCTCCTACCACCGTGCGTCCCCGACGACCATTGTCAATCAGAGCATCTACCGCTTCTTGCAACATCCGCTTTTCGTTGCGGACAATAATTTCTGGTGCCAAAATTTCCTGCAACCGAGCTAGACGATTGTTGCGGTTAATCACCCGCCGATACAGGTCATTCAAGTCAGAAGTAGCAAACCTGCCCCCATCCAGCTGCACCATTGGGCGCAAATCTGGCGGAATCACCGGAATCATTGTCAACACCATCCACTCTGGTTTTGATCCCGTAGCGATGAAGTTGTCAATCACCCGCAGGCGCTTAATCAGCTTTGCCCGCTTTTGACCTTTGGCTTGCTCAATTTCCTTTCTTTGGGACTCCGCCTCTGCTTCTAAGTTAATGTCCTGCAAGAGACGTTGCAGCGCTTCTGCTCCGATTCCCACCTCCACACCTTGCAAGGTAGAATCTTCGCTATACAACTGCTCCTCAATTTCCAGCCATTGGTCTTCTGTGAGCAACTGCTTGTAAGCCAGATTATCAGCATTGCCGGGGCTAAGCACCACATAGGCATTGAAATAGACAATCTGCTCCACATCCCGCAGGGGCATATCCAGCAGAATTGACATATAGCTGGGAATACCTTTGAGATACCAGACGTGTGCCACGGGAGCGGCTAGTTTTATATAGCCCATGCGATGACGGCGCACTCGCGATTCCGTGACTTCCACACCGCAGCGTTCGCAGACAATCCCTCTGTGACGCACCCGCTTGTATTTGCCGCAGTGACACTCCCAATCTTTTGCTGGGCCAAAGATGCGCTCGCAAAAGAGACCATCCATCTCTGGTTTAAGCGTCCGGTAATTTATTGTTTCGGGTTTTGTAACTTCACCTACTGCTTGGCCATTAGGTAGAGTTCTTTGTCCCCATTCCTGAATTCGCTTTGGCGATGCCAGAGCAATTTTTACGTAATCAAACCGCTGTTCTAGCTGATTTCTCATACTAAAGAAGTCAAAAGTAAAAAGTTAAAAGGCAAAAAAGAAAAGTCAAAAGTTAAAAGGCAAAAGGCAAAAAATCAAGAAAAAGGAAATATTTTTTCTTTTTTTACCTTTTACCTTTTACCTTCTTTACACTTCGTCTTCTTCTAGCTCTTCGCGGGTCAGAGATTCATAAGTCGGTCGCGTTGGTGTCCGCCGATTCGACACATCCGCCATCAAGTCCACCTCAACGTGGCCCGTGGTTCCGTCTTCCGTGGTCTCTACTTTGTGGACGGCGATATCTAAACACAGAGATTGCAGCTCTCGCATCAACACTTTGAAAGATTCGGGCGTTCCTGGTCGCGGTATTGCCTTACCCTTAACGATCGCATTCAGCGCCTCATTCCGCCCCTGCATATCGTCAGATTTCACCGTCAGCAACTCCTGCAAGATGTAAGCTGCGCCAAATGCCTCCAGCGCCCACACTTCCATCTCGCCAAATCGCTGTCCTCCTTGTTGCGCCTTCCCTCCCAAGGGTTGCTGCGTCACCAACGAGTACGGCCCTGTGGAACGAGCGTGGATCTTATCGTCCACCAAGTGAACTAGCTTCAACATATAAGCTTTGCCCACCGTTATCGGACGGTCGAATGGCTCTCCAGTCCGCCCATCAAATACCTGAATCTTCCCGGCATTTAAGTCGTTGGTAAACAGCCAATCTTTCCCCGTCTTCTTCTTCCCTTCCTCTAGCTTCCCGTGTACCGACTCCCGGCTCTTCTCTGCTCCGTGCATCTCGTCAAAGGGTGTCACCTTGAAGCGCACTCCCAGGTTCTCGCCAGCCCATCCCAGCAAGCACTCAAACACCTGCCCCACGTTCATCCGGCTCGGTACTCCCAAAGGGTTCAGCACGATGTCCACAGGCGTTCCATCCGGCAGGTAAGGCATATCTTCCCCTGGTAGGATGCGGGAAATAATGCCTTTATTCCCGTGCCGTCCTGCCATCTTGTCACCTACCTGAATCTTCCGCTTCTGCGCCACATAGACACGCACCACCATGTTCGCCCCAGGCGGCAGTTCGTCACCTTGCTCTCTGGTGAAAACTCGCACGTCCACCACGCGGCCTTTCTCTCCGTTCGGCACCCGCAGCGAATTGTCCCGCACGTCCCGCGCCTTTTCTCCGAAGATTGCCCGCAGCAGCTTCTCTTCCGGCGGCTGGTCAGATTCCCCCTTGGGTGTCACCTTCCCTACCAGAATATCCCCTGCTTCCACCCAGGCACCAATCCGGATAATCCCCGTTTCGTCAAGTTGCCGCAGCGAATCTTCGCCGACGTTGGGAATCTCCCGCGTAATCTCTTCCGGGCCCAGCTTGGTTTGCCGTGCTTCTATCTCGTACTTCTCAATGTGTATAGAAGTATACACATCGTCATAAACTAGACGTTCGCTAATCAAGATAGCATCTTCGTAGTTATACCCTTCCCAAGGCATATAAGCCACCAAGATGTTCTGCCCCAGAGCGAGTTCTCCGCCCTCAGTGGCGCTTCCGTCTGCCATCACCTGTCCGGCAACTACGTGATCGCCTTCATACACCAGGGGTCGCTGAT
The DNA here is from genome assembly GCF_039962115.1 of Funiculus sociatus GB2-C1. Taxonomy (NCBI): domain Bacteria; kingdom Bacillati; phylum Cyanobacteriota; class Cyanophyceae; order Coleofasciculales; family Coleofasciculaceae; genus Funiculus; species Funiculus sociatus. The sequence continues at coordinate 29,604 of NZ_JAMPKJ010000028.1, forward strand.
TCAGACACGTATCCTGGTTAGAACGCTGATACTTCTGTAACTCATACAGAGTCTCCGGCCCAGTCGGTTCAGAGTTTCCATCCAGCGCCCTTACCTTGATCTTCGTCGCATCCACATAAGTAACTTCCCCCTCATCGCGACACACGATCACCATCCCAGAGTCCCGGGCCGCCTGCGCTTCCAAACCAGTCCCCACTAAAGGACGCTCTGGTTGCAACAACGGCACCGCCTGCCTCTGCATGTTCGATCCCATCAAAGCCCGGTTCGCATCATCGTGTTCCAAAAACGGAATCAACGAAGTCGCCACAGAAATAATCTGCACCGGAGACACTGCCACATAGTCCACCTGATCCGGCGTTGTGGTGGTGAATTCCTGACGATAGCGCACTGGCACCAATTCGCCCTGAATCATCTCCTGCTCGTTCACCGGAATATCCCCCGGTGCCACTCGCAAATCATCCTCCTCATCCGCCGTCATGTACTGAGGGGCAATTTCCTTCATCACCCGCCCCTTATCACACTTCCAGAAGGGTGTCTCGATAAACCCATAGGCATTCACCCGCGCATGAGTTGCCAAAGAACCTATCAGTCCCGCATTCGGGCCTTCTGGTGTTTCAATCGGGCAAATCCGTCCGTAGTGACTGGGGTGAATATCTCGCACCGCAAAACCAGCCCGTTCCCGCGTCAGTCCCCCAGGGCCAAGCGCCGAGAGTCTCCGCTTGTGGGTCAGCTCCGCCAATGGATTCGTCTGATCCATAAACTGCGACAACTGCGAGGACCCAAAAAATTCCTTAATCGCCGCCACCAAAGGCTTCGGGTTTACCAAAGATGCCGGAGTCAAGGTAGCCGCATCGCTTACCGTCATCCGCTCCCGGATAATCCGCTCTAAACGGTTTAAGCCCACCCGTACCTGGTTCTGCAACAGTTCGCCCACCGAGCGCACCCGCCGATTTCCTAGGTGGTCAATATCATCCGTCTGACCGATGTCAAATTCCAGATTTATCAAATAGTCTACTGCTGCCAAAATATCCGTGGCAGTAAGCACCCGCATCGTATCTGGCACAGACAGGCGCAACTTCTTATTCAGCTTGTAGCGTCCCACTCGACCCAAGTCATACCGCTTCGGGTCAAAAAAGCGCGACTCCAATAACTGCTGTCCCCCGGACACGGTGGGTGGTTCCCCCGGACGCAGCTTGCGATAAAGTTCCATCAGAGCTTCTTCTTCGGAGAATTGCCCTTCTTTCTCAATCGTTTTATGGAAATATTCCGGGTGGCGCAAGGCATCGAAAATTTCCGTGTCAGAAAGTCCCAGCGACTTCAGCAATACCTGCGCCGAGAGTTTGCGGGTTTTGTCAATTCGCACCCACACTAGGTCATTTTTATCTGTCTCAAATTTCAGCCACGCCCCCCGGTTGGGAATCAAGGAAGCTGAGTAGGTGCGGCGACCGTTTTTGTCTGTCTCGGATTTGTAATAAACTCCGGGAGAGCGGACAATCTGGTTGACGATGACTCGCTCAGCACCGTTGATAATAAAGGTGCCTCGGTCTGTCATCAAAGGCAAATCGCCGATGAAAACATCTTGTTCCTTGATGGTTCCATCTTCTTTATTAATCAGCCTGGTGGGGACGTACATCTGCACTGCGTAGCTGGCATCCCGCCGCTTCGCCTCGTCCACATCGTACTTGGGCCTCTTGAGTTTGTAGTTTTTGCCCAAGAAATGCAGCTCTAGTTTGCCTGTATAGTCGGTGATAGGACTAAAGGAGTCGAGTTCTTCAATCAGACCTTCTTCCAAAAACCAGCGGAAGCTGGCTCTTTGGATTTCAACCAGGTCTGGCAACATATAAGCGGCGGTGGTTTCGGTCTGACTATTCATGCGTTTCCTCTCTCTAACAATTCGGGCCTCAGCAATTTTGGAGAATAGGGCTATGGCTTTTTGCCCATACAGAGCGTAGGTTGTATGGGCGGATGAGAAAAGCTTCCATACAGGAACTTCTTGTTTTTGGCTGGAGCCTTCTTTTTTCTGGCTTCATGCTGCATCCTGCCAAATATGACGGGGTATGGAATCTCTCTCTAACACTAAGGACGAGCGATTCGCAATAATATCCTGAGACGTTAACTACCGCTGTTGGCAGTACCGCAACGTCTCAGGAATGTCTTAAAGGAAGGCTCAAAGAAAATATTTAGTGCTTCTTTACCTGATATAAGGACGGTGTAGGGCTTGCGGTTGAAGTGTCTTCATTACGCTGAGGATGCGATCGCACTTTTACTGAAAGAATTTTGGTCATAGCCGGTCTATTAAATATTATGACGCAGATTTAGTTTTTTGGTTGACATTTTACTGCTAACTAGGTTAATAATTCTAAGTTAACAGGAACAGGCAACCGGAAATTCTTAATCTTCCTGTGATGTGTGTCTTTTACCTTGCTGAGTCATCAGGAAGGCGAAACAGTTTACAAGCATTTTCGGTGGTTTGCGTTGCTATAGTCTCTAGAGAGACACCCCGAAGCGAGGCTAGACATTCTGCCACATAGCGAACATAGGCAGGCTCGTTGCGTTTGCCACGCTTGGGAACTGGTGCGAGGAAGGGGCAGTCGGTTTCAATCAGGAGGCGATCGCTTGGGATAATTTTCGCCGATTCCTGAATCTGTGTGGCATTTTTAAATGTCACGATTCCGCTGAGGCTTATATAAAAGCCGAGATCCAAAAACCATTGCGATTCTTCTGGTGTGCCTCCCCAGCAGTGCATAACACCCCGCACGGGAGCAATGCCTTTCCAGAAATCTTGCAATAGTTCGCGCATCGCGACGGCGGCATCGCGGCAGTGGATAATTACAGGCAAATCTAGTTGATGGGCCAGCAATAGCTGCGCCTCAAATACCATTTTTTGCTGCGCCCAATCTTGGGCTTTGTAAAAATCTAGCCCAGTTTCGCCAATTGCTACAACTCTGCTGTCAGAAATCGCCAGCGACCGAATTCCTTCGGCAGTCTCTGATGTCCACTTTTCGGCATCTAGGGGATGTAACCCTACGGCGAAGTGTAGTTCGGGAAAGCGGTTCGCTAGCATTTGAATACTAGCAAACTCAGCAGGCTCGACGCAGGAATGCACCAGCCGAACCACCCCCGCTTCCCGCCAGCGCTCTTGTAATGCCTCCAGATCCGACTGGAAAACATCAAAGTTTATATGAACGTGGCTGTCGATCAACTGCATACGTTGAGTCATTAGTTATTGATCGTTAGTCGTTAGCCATTGGTTAAGGCTAAGGACACAAGCGGGATGCCTGTGTTATGAACTAAGGACTAATGACAACTGACAACAAGCTCTTGAGAGCTAAGAATCAGCCGTATCCTCAGTCATCGCTGAATCTGAAGCTGTTGTTCCCGTTTCGGTTTGGGGAAGTGTCCGTTTGAGAGCTTTGGCAAGACGGGATTTTTTCCGAGAGCCGTTGTTGGTATGCAACACTCCCCGCTTTACCGCTTTGTCAATTTTGCTGTAAGCCGCTGACATCCGGCTCTCAACCTCTTGCAGTAATTCCGGAGACGGATTGGCTGCGTAGGTTTGAACGGCACTCATGTAATTCTTCATCAGCGTCTTCACAGCTGATTTGTAGGTCTTATTACGCACACGGTTGCGTTCGGCTATTTGGACTCGCTTGAGAGCTGACTTAGTATTGGCCACAGTCTTGAGGGAAATTTTAGTACAGGTAAGAAAGATAACTAGATAGATTAATATAGCATCTCTCTAAATAGTATAGCGATCCCTGGAAAAATCCAGTTAAGCTATAGAAACGAGTAAAGGCGAATCGCCGGATCGTCTGAATTGATGAGAATGCTGTTTGACCTGAACTCGTGCGGGTAATTCCTAGATGGTGATTCCGACTCCATGCTGCGAATCATTACTCAGGTAGCTGAGGCAAAAACTGAACTGCGGCGTATTTGCGATCGCACACACGACGATCAGATTGTCCACAAAGAGGCAACTGTTCGGGAAGTCTTACAGGCTGTGAAACGGCAAGGCGACAAAGCCCTGCTGCACTACACGGCTGAATTTGACGGGCAAAGTTTTACGGCTGAACAATTGCGAGTCAGTGGCTCAGAACTCGATGCTGCCTATCAGCAGGTGTCCAAGGAGTTACTAGACGCGATTGGGCTGGCACGTCAACAAATAGAAGCGTTCCACCGACAGCGCATCCCGAAATCTTGGGTGCAATTCGGGGAGGATGAAATAGTCCTAGGGAAGCGCTACACGCCTGTAGACAAGGCCGGACTTTACGTTCCTGGTGGTAGGGCAAGCTATCCCAGTACGGTGTTGATGAACGCCATTCCAGCCAAGGTGGCTGGTGTCCCTCGAATTGTGATGGTGACACCACCAGGGCAAGGGAAAACCATTAACGCGGCGGTGCTGGTGGCTGCTCAGGAAGCAGGCGTACAGGAAATTTATCGGGTAGGGGGGGCACAAGCGATCGCGGCTTTGGCCTATGGGACTGAAACTATCCCAAAGGTAGATGTCATTACAGGCCCCGGTAATATATACGTCACCTTAGCGAAAAAACTCGTGTATGGCACAGTGGGGATTGACTCCCTGGCTGGCCCTTCGGAGGTGCTGGTGATTGCCGATGCGGCCGCCAACCCGGTATACGTAGCCGCAGATATGTTGGCACAGGCAGAACACGACCCGATGGCAGCGGCAATTCTGGTGACAACGGATGCAGGGCTGGCGAAGAAAGTACAGTTAGAGGTAGAGCGACAGCTGGAGAATCATCCGCGACGGCTACTGACAGAGAAAGCGATCGCGCACTACGGCTTAATTGTTGTAGTTGACTCCTTGAATGTTGCCGCAGAACTCTCCAATGAGTTCGCCCCGGAACACCTAGAGCTTGAGGTGCAAGAACCTTGGGAAATACTCGAAAAAATTCGCCACGCTGGTGCTATATTCCTGGGTAACTCAACGCCGGAAGCCGTGGGAGATTATTTGGCAGGGCCTAATCACACCTTGCCCACCTCTGGCGCCGCCCGATACGCCTCAGCGCTGGGAGTAGAAACCTTTATGAAACACTCCAGCCTGATACAATACTCTCCTACAGCGCTCCAGAAGGTTAGCAACGCTATTCAGATTCTCGCTCAAGCTGAGGGTCTGCCTTCCCACGCTGACTCGGTGCGACTGCGAACAGAGAAGCCGACTGATGAGTAAGGAGATTTTTGGGTGCTAAAAACTATTCTGGTGGCTTTGGATGGTTCAGAACTTTCGGAGCGAGTGATTGAGTCTTTGAAAGAACTGCAAATACAGCCAGCGACCAAAATCATCCTCTCTCATGTCATTCCTTCGTCTGAGTCTGAGGTGGAAATTGCCGTTGACCGTCCGCAGACGTCTTCTGAGGATTTACCCTATCGGCACATTGAAAAGCAGCTGCAATCTTATCAGGTTGACCTAAACTGCGACAGCGAGCTAGAAATTGTCACTGGCGATCCCGCTGAAGAAATTATTCGCCTTGCTAATATCTATCAGGTTGATTTGATTGTGATTGGCAGTCGTGGTTTAACTGGGTTGAAGCGAATTTTAGAAGGTTCTGTTAGTAGCCAAGTTGTTACAGATGCTCCATGTTCTGTGCTGGTGGTAAAGCCGGGATAAGAGTTAAAAAAGAAGCCCTGGCGACTAAAGTCGCGGCTACACAGACAAAACCTGCCTACGCAGGTTTTAGAATTGTTGATTACTCTTAGCGTGGTAGGGGCGGGTTTCAAACCCGTCCCTACGTTTTTGTAATCGTGAATTCTATTCGCAGGGTATATTAGACGCAGATTAGGAAAAAGATTCAGGCTCAGGCTCTAGATTTTGAAACTCCGAATGGTTCTTGATGTCAGTCTTAGTTTCTGGTTTTTCGTCAGTTGGATTTGAGTTATTCCGTTCTATTTCCGCTGGGAAGAATTGCTCTAAGCCAGGGATTACATACTGAAAGCAGTCCATAAATTTGCCTCTTTAACTTAGTTTGGAGTGCTGGATTTAGCATTAAATTCATGCTAAGAGGAACTTTTTCTAATTCCTAGTCCCTAATAACTTCTAGTAAAGTAGAAGAATTCTTCTAGTTGAGATTGGCTGAGTAATAGGTTAAGTTCGTAATCAAGAAGCTGAGAACCTGTCGAGACTGCGATCGCGTTATGGAATTCTGGGATGGCTGGGATGATTTTCTAAAAGTGATAGCCTCTGACCACAAGCTGACTGTGCCGCAGGAAGCAGTTTTACTGGTGAGATTATCTCGACAGAGCATCAATGGGAAAAGAACAAATCAGGATATTGCTAATGAAGTTATAGGAGGCGAACCGAATACGGCTCTTTCTGCGTATAACAAGCGCATGGCGGAGGTATTGGCTAAGCTCTCTCAGAGTTTTCCTAAAATTAATTCCAAAAGTACAAAGAAGGTTGAGAGAACGCAAACTTGCCTAGAGAAAGCGTACTTAGAGCAACAGAACCCAAAAAAATCTGAAGCTTCGTCTCATCAGATCGCGTCTCATGACTGGACACAAATTTGCCGCGATATGCTGGAGTCTCAGAAACTAAACATCAGACGACAAGCTACCGAGGTAGTTTCTAAAGCATTTTATGTAGAGCTGGGATTAGTCGAGCGCAAACACCAACCCAGACGTAGCGACGATTTCTCTGTTTCACCAGAGCAAGGAGCGGGTTTTTTCCAGCTACATGAGGAAGAAATCACCCAAACTTATGAGCATGAAGAGTTTCTAGAGCAGGTCATTAAGCAGGGACAAAGCAAGAAGAGCCAAGGGAGACGCATCGCCATCATTGGGGAACCGGGAGCCGGGAAAACTACTCTGCTAGAAGCGATCGCATTCTCTCCAAAAACGCCAGGTTTCTCAATTTGGGTTTCTCTGGGTAGTTTGAGAGATAAAAGTTTAGAAGAATACCTGCGTCAGAAGTGGCTAAAAGACGCGCTTAAAACTTCAGATGTCATGGAACAGCAGAAAGAACTAGAAAATCTGTTCAAAAGTGGTGAAGTGTTGCTGCTGTTGGATGGAGTGGATGAAATGCCAGCATCTTCACCCGTCGAAGCTTTAGCCAAACTCAGGGAAGAACTCACAGGCTGGGTTGCTGATGCGCGAACTGTGCTGACTTGTCGGCAAAATGTCTGGGATGCAAGTGTTAATGCTTTACCGGGTTTTGATACTTATCGCACCTTGGACTTTAGTTATGGGGAAAGCAATAAACCAGATCAGGTGAGACAGTTTATCTGTGAGTGGTTCTCGCAAACTGAAAAACCAGAAGTAGGGGAACCGTTACGGGAAAAGCTAGATGAAGACAGACATCAGCGCATCCGAGATTTAGTCAAAAACCCCCTGCGGTTGTCGTTGCTGTGTCAAAGTTGGTATTTTCGCCAAGGCGATTTACCAAACACTAAAGCCGCGCTTTACGAGCAATTTGCGCGAGCTTTCTATGATTGGAAACAAGAACAATTCCCCACAACTCCGACAAAGCGGAAGGAGTTAAACACGGCGCTAGGACTGTTGGCACGGGAAGCAATTGATCAAGAAAAATCCCGGTTTGCAATACGAGAGAGTTTTGCGATCGATGTCATGGGGGAAGACTTGTTTAAGTTAGCAACTGAAAAGTTGCATTGGCTGAATTTTGTCTACAAGGATGCAGAAACCGATGAAAAAGTATATGCCTTTTTCCATCCCACGTTTCAGGAATATTTTGCCGCTTGTGCGATTGATAATTGGGATTATTTCCTAAACCATAATAACGAAACTCCTAATCCATTCCAGCAATACAATGGTAAATCCTCTGCCTACCGCGTTTTTGATCGGCAGTGGAAAGAAGTGATTTTGCTATGGCTAGGACGAGAGGATATACACAAGCAAAAAAAGGAAGAATTTATTAAGGTTTTAGTTAATTTTGACGACGGGTGCGGGAACGAAAAATTTTATGGGTATCAATCGTATTTTTTAGGAGTAACTGGAATTGGTGACTTTTCCGATTGTAGTCGTGCTGACGAGATTATTAGACAAGCTGTAGAGTTGATATTCAATAAACCTATAGACTGCTATCATCCTATTACACAGGGAACTTGGGAAGTTTTAAAAAAGACGGAGCAGAGTAAAGCCATCAAATTTTTGACCAACATACTACGTACTTGTCAAGAAGATATTGAAACCTGTCATGAGTCTGCTCGTCTACTTATGGAAATTGACCCAGCTAATTCACTTGCAGAACGGGCTTTTTTATATGCAGTAAATGCTTTAATTGAAGAGCAGATAATCAATTCAGGCATGAGTCAAGATGAGCAGGAGGCATTCCTGAGTCGGATAAACAAACCAACCCCCATAGTGTTTTCAGTTGATGCTGAGTGCATGGATGCCATTGACAATCTAGTGGAATCGCCAGACTACTGTGACGATGATGAAACCTGTGAGCAATTATCAAATAATTTTGAGAAACAAGATAATGAGAAAAAACCGTCTTACCTTGACCTTCTGTTTATGGATGAACCCATCCATTGGGAATATGCTCAGGAGTTAGCACACATGGACATCAAAACTCTAGCCCAACTATTACGCACAACCCAAGATAAATCTATTCTTTGCCTAACTGCCTTCAGATTGGGACATGTTGCTAGTGGTAACGTGGATGCTAATGATGCCTTGATTGATTTGCTTCGTACAAGTAATGATTTTGATGTTTATCATCTAGTAGCTGGTAGTTTGAAAGCAATCCTTCAAAATAACCTTTTTTCAGCAACGGTTTCAGGTTTAAAGGATTGCCTAACAAATCAAGACTATGAGAACGATTCAGAACACTTTAGATATTGCTACGAAATCATATGGTACTGCGCCCAAAACATGACTTACCCAGACTTTTATCAAGCTTGGCACAGTCAGTTTTATCCAGTTTAAGCCTTAGAAAACCAGCTCATCGATATTCCCTATCAAGTTCAACCCAGTGACAAAACCTATCCCCTTGCCATCGACACTCAGTCGCTGAAAATTGAGGAAAACACAAGTGCGATCGCGCAAAAATTATGCGCCAAAATTTACACTAATGAGAATGAGTAAAGTAAAGCGCGATCGCATCTTCTACCAGAATCCTTACCTCTCCTGATATCCCTGTAACCAATCTTCTAAACCGGTAGCATCGGAGAAAGAAGAGAAACGGAAGATTGTACGAATTAATTAGGATTTCTATATAGAAATCCTAATTAATTCGTAAACATCTCTCTTGTATTTATCTGCGGCCTCCGCGCCTCTGGGGTTCGTTTTTTCCTGAATCAAATAGGATGGCGATGGAAGCTAATTATTGAGGATATTTTAGCGCGATCGCTTTCAAGTATAGCGGGTATTGCCCACCATACTCAAAACTATTTAAAACGGTTGCAGACGGAAGGAGAAATGGAGTCCGCTGTCTTGCAGAGAGCCGCCTTGATTGTCGATGGAGGTGAGGGGAATTCCCCAATCTAAACGGGCTAAAAAATATGGGGAAAGTTCCCAGCGCAATCCTAAACCAACGCTAGAAAGAGTTTGGGGAGTTGCGATTTCACTGTTGTTATTCCAAACGGTTCCGATATCAAAAAATGGAGCTATTTGGATAATTCCAATTCCATCGGGTTCGCGGATGAGGGGAAAGCGCACTTCTACCGATCCAAGAAAGCCATTATCTGCAACTCTTTGATTTTGTCGGTAGCCGCGCACTGTATCAACGCCACCGATACTAAATTGTTCTAGGGAAAGTAGCGTGTCGTTGGAAAGTTGGATACCTGTACGGGCGATTAAAACAACATTGCGTCCGAGAGCCTGAACGTACTGAAATTGTCCTACCCAACTGAAAAATTGCCCATCGGCTGCGGCTTCGTTGATGGTGGCGTTTAAAGCGTTCACGCCTACGCTAAATTGCGATCGCGCTGCAAAAACTCTATTAGATGAGCGATTTGTCCACTCTTGACTAAAGCGCAAAGCGGTGACTGTGGACAAGCCATTTTCTGGCCCTTCCGAAAAAGAAAAGGGTATCTCACCTAATATATAAGTCTGGCTTTGTCGCCAATCAGCTGAGACTGCAACTGCAAATTCTGTGCTAGGTGTGCGGATAATTGGTTGACGGAACGAGAGTGATACAGTTTGCGCTTCACCTTCAATATTTAGCGGCGCAAAGGGTTCCTCTATAATCTTGCTGCTGTTGTTCCCATAGCGCAGGCTGAGGGTGCCATCAAGGGAATTTACGGGAATGTCATAGCTTAAGCTGTAACTTCGGATACCTTCAGTTAGTCCATATTCAACGGCGAAGCGATCGCCATATCCCAGTAAATTATTGTGACTGGCGGCAACTGTTCCTCTGATTTCCCCAACGCTGGGAGACTCTCGATTTTCCAGCAGGAAGGCGGTGGTGATGGGCGGCGTTTCCTTCAGCGAGAGGGTTAATACACTTAGTCCGGGAGCAGTTCCGGCTGTCAGTTCTGCTTGTACTGAACTTAAAAGCGGATTCAGTTGTAATAATTGCAACGCTTCTTCCAGACGTTGCAGATTAACTGGAGGTCGGGAGGCACGTTCGATGCGCGATCGCACATAATTTTCTCTGAGCCTATTTAACCCCTGAATTTCAACTTTTTCTATCGCTCCCTCTATTACCTGAATTGTAATCTCACCACTGGTTACATCTTGGGGCGGCAAAAATGCGCCGGAGGTAGTGTAGCGATCGCGAGTGTATAAATTTGTAATCGCAGTGCGAATCTCTAAAAGTTGTTCAAAAGTTGCTTCCTTACCAATAAAGGGTTGTACAATTTCCTGTAATTTTTCTGGCGAAAAGACGGTACTCCCCAAAACCTTAATGCTCTTGATTTTGACTCTCACTCCTTCACCCGATGGAGTTTCAGTTGGTTCTGGCTCTGGTGTTTGGAGGAAAGGTTCCGGTGTTGGTGTCTCCTGGGGTGTGGGCAAAGGTTCCAGATTAGAGCCTGGGGGTTCCACAGTTCCGGGCGGGATTTGAGGCGGTGTCTGTGGTAATTGTGCAACTGTGCAATCCTGCTCGTCAGATTTGCTACACTCTGGATTTTCTGCTTCTTTACTGTCCCCTTGGGGAATCAATTCCTCGTCTAATAGCCCTCCGTTAAAACGGAGTGAATTTGAGCTGTGAGATTTTAATTGCTGGCTGTCTGAGCCGACTATTTCACCTTTGGAAAAATTTGGGTAATGGTCAACGCTAGACGGTGAGGCTGCGATGGTACTACAGCGCTTTTCGGGTGAGTAAGGTACACAGATACCCGACTTCTCCAAGAAGTCGGGTATCTCTCCACATAGCGTGTACTTCATCCGACTGCAAGCCGCTGTATCCTGTTGCATCAGCGTATTTTCTGGATTTCCAGCCCAAGCTGGCGATCGCGTAAGAGCCAGGAAACTCCAGCTGAGGCATAACAACCCTGTATTGATCGCAAACAGCTTAGAATTCATGGCTTCTATCAGTAAATCTACGGTTCGTCAATGATTCAGTAAAACTATTGAGTTGAGGTGTAGAAACTTGTACGAATCACCAAATCCTTATAACTCATGGTTTTACACCCGTAAATCTACGGTTTGGTTCGGTAAGATTCCGTAAAACTACTCAAATAGTTCAGTGGAGATACAGACAATTGAAAGTATCTCCACTAAAATAACAATAATCTACCTAATGATACATGACTGAACTATACATAATATGCAAGCGTTGGCATCGCTTCAGTCTTTTATTTTTGTCAGGGTTTATTCTTTGTTTTGCGCTCAACACTTTGCCGATCAAGTCAGCAGAGGTGTCGGTAGCGACTCAACCTTTTTCGGATAAGGCAGACCTAACCCCCCAAGGCCCTTCCCTGATAGGGAAGGGGGAGAAATTGCACACTCCTGTCCTTGTAGGGGAGAGGTTAACCGAAAAGTATTGGGTAGCAACTCACCAGACAAGCGTTATCGCTTCTACTTCCTCTGTGGCGCTGGTGCAACAGGGGATTGAACGCTATCAAGTAGGAAATTTTACAGAAGCGATCGCGCTTTGGCAACAAGCACTCGCGCAAACTAAACAAGCCAAAGATCGGGCTGTTATTCACACTAACCTAGCAGTAGCTTATCAGCAAACTGGCAAAATAGATCGAGCGATCGCTTCCTGGGAGCAAGCGATTCAAATTTACGCCAAAGATGGCAAATCGGATCGCCAAATAGCGAAATTGTTGACAGAACAAGCGCAAGCTTACAGCGATTTAGGACAGTATCGAAAAGCGATCGCACTTTTACAGCCTGGTATTAAAATTTCCGACAAGTCCACGCAAGCCGCAGCCCAAGGAGCTTTGGGAAACGCTTACTGGGCATTAGGCGACTACGAGCAAGCATTAGCAGCTCACGACGCTAGCCTGAAAATTGCCCGCGAACTGCAATCTAATAATCTCCAAAGCACTGCTCTAAATAATCGTGGCAATGTTTATCTGAGTCGAGCTGAGCGATATCGCTACCAGGCAACTTTGGCTCGTCTAGAAGGAGATCCGCAGTTCAAAGAGTTAACAAAACTGGCAGAAAATGATGTAGACGCTGCTCAGTCGTCTTTTCAGGAAAGTGTAGCAGTAGGGGGAAGCGGATCGGCTATACAAGCTTTGCTGAATTTGAACCGCCTGTTAGAGCGATCGCCTTCGCCAAATTTGGCAGAAATTGCCAATAACCGCAACTCTGCACTCGCCTTAATAGAACAAGCTCCAGATTCGCGAGATAAAGTATACGCCTTAATTAATATTGCCCACAGTTTAAAGCGTCAAAATTCCACAGAAGAAGCTGCGAATCGTATTTCAGAATTTCCAGTTTGGATATTAGAAAAAGCCCTCACCATTGCTAAAAATATTGGCGATAGTCGCGCCGAATCTTTTGCTCTTGGTAGCTTAGGGAATTTGTACGAATCTAGGGAATATGAAAAAGCGCTCTTGTTGACAGGTAAAGCTCAATTAGCCGCACAAAAAGTGAATGCTGCTGATAGTTTGTATCGTTGGCAATGGCAGGCGGGGCGGATTTATAAAGCCATCGATAAACAAAGTCAAGCGATTGCATCTTTTAAGGGCGCGATCGCTACTCTCCAAAGTATTCGCGGCGACATCGTTGTAGCTAACAAAGAGTTGCAATTTAACTTCCGCGACGACGTGGAGCCAGTTTACCGAGGACTGATGGAGTTATTGTTAGGAACCGAGAATCAACTTTACGGGGAAAGCATTGCAGCAGAAGATTCAAAGCTTGTAGCTCAAGATAATAGCCGCAATGCTTCCCCCCTACCAAAAGACAATTCTCTCAAAACTGTTATCGGCACCTTAGAATCCCTGAAGTTAGCAGAATTGCAAAATTTCTTTGGCGATGATTGTGTGCAAGTAGCACTAAATAATAGCCAGAGAAATGGAGCTATTTCTGACACGAATGCAGCGGCAATTTACTCAGTCATTTTGGACGACCGCACCGAAATGATTTTTCAACGTCCCAATGGGACAATGAGCAGCTATAAGGTAGAAATTGGCAAACAGCAACTAGAAAAAGAAATCGAGCTGTTACGCAATTTATTGGAAAATCGGGGAAGCGAAGAATATCTCACCCAAGCCCAAAAAGTTTACAACTTGCTAATTCGCCCAATGGAAGCAGATTTAGCTGCATCCAAACTGCGTACCTTAGTCTTCATTAATGATGGGGTAATGCGACAGATACCCATGTCAGCGCTGCATGATGGCAAAGAATTTTTAATTCAGAAATATGCGATCGCTACCACACCCAGCATCAACCTTACTAACAGTCAATCCCAAGACAGGCGCAAGCTGAAGGCTTTAATTATGGGCTTAACTGTCGAAAAACCCCCATTTGCGCCGCTAATGAATGTTGAAGCCGAGGTGAAAGCCGTCAAACAAATTCTTGGCGGTACTCCCCTAGTAGACAATGCCTTCACCCTGGAAAACTTGCAAACCCAACTCCAGCAAGATAGCTACCCGGTAGTTCACATGGCGACCCACGGAAAATTTGGAGTAGATGCCGAGAACACCTTTTTATTAGGGTATGACGAGCAAATTAGTATCGAGCAAATTGATAACTTATTGCGATCGCGTCCTGGTAAACCAGCAGTCAAACTCCTAACCTTGAGTGCTTGTCAAACCGCCGCTGGTGACAATCGTTCCGCCTTGGGAATTGCTGGCGTAGCAGTTCGCGCCGGAGTGGAAAGCGCACTTGCTACTCTGTGGTTTATCAATGACGAAGCTACAGTTCCGCTAATTGAAGAATTTTATACGCAACTAAGCCAACCAGGAATTACCAAAGTAGAAGCACTTCAAAAAGCTCAACTTAAAATGATTGCCAATTTTGACTACAACCATCCTGCTCTTTGGTCGCCTTTTATCCTCATCGGAAATTGGCTGTAAAAATCCTTGTTCCTAAGCTGCGGACTGAGAAAGAAAACAATTACCAATTACCTCTCAAATGAAAAATTACCCATTTCTTGCTTTTTCCCTTTTACCTTTTGCCTTGTGCCTTTCTCTCCCCATTCCTGCCATTGCTCAAATCTCTTCTGATGGCAGTGTCCCTACTACAGTTACACCTGGCAACAACTTTACGATTAATGGAGGACTCAGAACTGGAAGCAACTTATTTCACAGTTTTTCAGAATTTTCTGTACCCAACGGCGGTAGCGCTTACTTCAACAACGCCTTTGATGTTCAGAACATTATCAATCGCGTCACAGGTACATCTATCTCAAATATTGATGGTTTGCTCAGAGCAAACGGTACAGCTAACTTATTTCTAATCAATCCCAACGGGATTATCTTTGGGGAAAATTCTTCGCTCAATATTGGTGGTTCCTTTGTAGCAACAACTGCCAATGCTCTCCGGTTAGCTAATGGCGATATTTTCAGTAGCGATCGCGCTCAACCACTACCATCACAAATACTCAATGTAGCTCCCTCTGCCCTGTTATTTAATCAAATTGCCGCAGGAAATATCATCAATCGCTCCGTAACTCCAGATGCAAATCCGATAAATCCCGGCTCCCTGAACGGTTTGCGAGTAAATGATGGTAATAGTATCTTGCTTTTAGGTGGCAATGTAACAGTAGATGGCGGTGTATTAACTTCCCTAAGTGGTATTATCGAGTTAACGGGATTAGCAGGAGCAGGAGAACTAGGGTTAAAGTTTTTTGGCAGCGTTCCCTTTGTAGATTTTGCTCAAGCCGATGCCCAAGGAGTCCAAAATGCAGATGTATTAATTACCAATGGCTCAAGGATTAATACAAGTGCTGCAATCGGTAACAAATTTAATGCTGGCGGTATTTTCATTAGAGGCAAAACAGTTTCTATAGAAAATAAAGCGGAACTAGCTACCAGTATCTATGAACCAGAAAATGCTGGTTTAGTATTAATTGCGGCTACAGAAAACATTTCAATCACAGGCGAAAGTAAAATTTTCAGCACTGTGGAATCTCAAGGAGTAGGCAAGGCTGGCGGTATTCTTATCACCGCTCCTTCAATTTCAGTAAAAGATGGCGCTCAATTACAAACTCTAGTGCGTGGAGGTGGGATTGGGAATGCCGGAGTAATATCTTTACAAGCTACAAATAATGTCTCTCTTACAGGCGATGGAAGTGGTATTTTCAGCACTGTGGAATCCACAGGCATCGGTAATGCTGGTGGTATTGTTATTAACTCTCCTTCAATCTCCCTACAAGACGGCGCTCAGCTGCAAACTCTGGTGCGGGAAAATGGTTTAGGAAATGCAGGATTGATATTTTTAGAAGCTACAGACTCGATTTCTTTAGAAGGTAATGGTACTGCAATTCTTAGCACTATACAACCCGGAGCTGTGGGAAATCTTGATACTCTTGCTGGGAATATTTTTGGCGATTCATTAGCCACAGGTGGGGATCTCATTGCTTCTATTGGTATCGAAACTGGAACGCTTAGCATAAAAAATGGCGCTCAAATTAATACCAGCACTGGAGGAATAGGCAATGCTGGCGCTGTAATTGTGTTAGCAAAAGATTCGGTTTCTATAGAAAATGGCATCGGTATCTTAAGTGGTGTAGCACAAGAAGCAACAGGATCGGGCGGCGGTATCATTATGGTTAGTAAGTCTTTTTCTGCTACTAATGGCGGTGGATTAACAACTGAAACTCAAGGACAAGGCGACGCTGGCGTTATACTTTTGGTAGTCGAAGATTCTATTTCTCTTAAAGGTAATAACGCACCGCCAACATCATTACAAACTGGCATTGCTAGTACGGCAAGCCAGGGAAGCAGCGGCAAAGGCGGCGGGATTATTATTAATTCTCGGTCGCTTTCGATAACCGATGGCGCTGGAGTTAGTGTCAGCAGTACAGCAACAGGCAGCGCCGGCGACATTATTATGACGATGAGCCAAGACATAACGATGGACGGCGGGAGCATTACAGCCGAGTCTCTGCAAACTGGCGGTGGTAATATCGTGATTTCTGCCAAAGATATCAGCCTGCGTAATAGTAGCCTGATTAGCACCAGCGTTTTTAATGGCGACGGTGGCGGCGGCGATGTCGTTCTCGTGGGAACTAACCCAGAATCTTCACAATTTATTGCTCTGGAAGATAGCGACCTTCTGGCGGCTGCTGAAAATGGCCCCGGAGGAAACATCACGGGTAGAGATATCCCTGCTTTTATCTATGACAAATATGCTCCGGTTCGCAAAGACTTTGTTGATGCCAGGATATTTCGTAATAACGGTCGCGTTGATATTTCAGCTTCCTCTAGATTTGGCACCAATGGTGTAGTCGATGTGCCAGATTTCACCTTTTTACAAAATTCGATTTCGCCATTAGCAGCTAATTTTGTTAGTCCCGATCAAGTGGTGGCTGGTAGTTGTCTGGCGCGGCGCAATGTGGAACGGGGAAGTTTCACAGTCACGGGTACGGGTGGTTTACAGCCGACTCCGTATGATGCACAAAGCGATCGCTACCGTCTCGTAGATGTCCAACCCCTTGAGGAGGGACAAGAGGAACAAGGTGAACAAGAGGCAATTCCAAATTCCAAATTCCAAATTCCCAATTCCCAAAATTGGAAACTAGGCGATCGCGTTGTTGAAGCCCAAGCAATGACCGCTACCGCAGATGGACGCATTCTCGTCGCCACAGCTGCTCAAAAGGTGGAACCTGCCAGTGCTAAGGATTTAATTTGCCATCCCAACACTGAGCCGGAAAAAGCTGAGTAATACTAAATCATTAGTTATGCGTTAAAAATTTAACATTGTTTACACTGCCAAGGCAGGGATAGCAGTCCTAAATGATTCGTAAAGGCGAGATACCCGACTTCTCTCTCGAAGTCGGGTATCTGAAGGGCTGGCTCACAACTCAAATAGCATTGCTATATATCAGGTTTTGCTTGAGTGAGATTATTCTCGTTTCCAGCCAAAGACTCGAAGGAATCCGGGAAAAAGTCAAAAATATGGAAAATGCGATCGCCAACGTGTAGTAAAAAAAACTACGGGCATCACAACATCTGTGTATATCTATGGCTATTTCCCGTCAATTCGCTACTACAGTAACCGGAACTGCATCAATTATTTTGCTCCAGTTCTTCGGCTTAATCGATACCCCCCTCAATTCGATATTCAATCGTGTATCTAGCGATCTAGGGTTTAACTCGATGGCTTACGCAGATGTTGTGCTGAAAGCTCAAGCTGATTCTAGGTTTGAGCCTGGTGACGTAGGTGCGCCGAGAGACACCAAAGGCACTGGCACCCAAGTGCGCTATCAGCCACCCAAGGATCTCGATGCTCCCAGCGGCACCAGAGGCACTGGCTCGCGAGGCTCATGCGGTCAAGCTGCCTCTGTATCTCTAAGTTTGCTAGTTCCTAAGAATCACACCGGATTGACTGCATCAGGTCATCCCACCTTTTTCTGGTATCTGTCAGCTGACCCTGGAGTACCGATAAACTTTACACTGGTGGAACCAGGAGTACCCAAACCAATCATTCAGCAACAGATAGACAAACCCAAGGCTGGAATTAATCAGCTCCAAATGCCCAAAGACCTGCCAGAACTGGTTCCGGGACGGCAATACCGCTGGACAGTGACAGTGCTTTGCAATCCCGATCGACCCTCTGTTAATCCTATAGCTCAGGCAAGGATTAAGCGCGTACAAGCATCACCCGCTCTGTTGGAACAACTCGCGGCGGCTAATTCAGACTTTGACAAGGCAGCAATCTATGCTGGTGCCAGTTTATGGTATGACACTCTAGCAGCAATTTCAGCCGCCCGTACTGCTAACCCCAACGATCAATTTATCCGCAATGATTTTCTGTTGCTGTTAGAAACAGTTGGACTCAAGGAAGTGACAGATATGGAGCGGCAACAACTGGTAAAGCAGTAAACTAGGGACTGGGGTAACGTCTTCTCAATCGCCTCCTGACCAATCCCTAGTAATACAAAATTAAGTTTTTCTCCGCTATAATAAAAGGCACTTTTCTTCTTGAAAACTGCCTTTTTCTTATCAAATTAGTTCACTTAACAATAGTTGTAGTTGTATAGCAATCCTAAATGATTCGTGAACTTCTGTAGGGACACGGCACTGCCATGTCCCTACACCAGGAAGAATACTTTTTCACAACTTAAATAGGATTGCTATAGGTTAGATTCCTCAATCCCCTAATTCCCAGTCTCTAACTTGGAACGAAAAAAGGAGGCAGAGCCTCCTATAATATCGCGTCAGGCATAGCCTCACAACTTGCATTTCCAGACCGAAACTGAAAACGAGAATGTTACTTTTTAGATTGGGATGCCAGAAATTGCTTCAGCTGAAGCAAACTTAGGGTCTGCCCTACATTCAGCGGTAGCAGAGATATCCCTTCCAGACGCGACTGCACCCAATTTTCTCCCCAGTACCACTCGTGATAACCGTCAATTCCTTGACTCAAAATCAGGCGCAGACAGTGGGGCTGGGCTATTTCCACCTTGTGTTCTATCGCTACGAGTCCCGCCCAACTCGTGTAGGTTAATCCCTCATGCAGCTGTTCCGGTAGTCCAGCGGGAAAGCGCTGCGACCATAGCCACTGGCACAACAGGTTTGTCCGCAGCAGGCTGTCGCCGATGGCTGTTGCTGGGGAATTTACTTCAATTCTGAGATGGCTTTGTTGAAAGGTTCCTAGCATAAGGAGTTTTTTGTTGTTAGTTGTTACTGGTACAAAAATTTCTATCTACCTATCCTAACTAATTGTATTGAATACAGCTAATTTGATATGTTTTTTTTACCCTATTTTATAAATCATTTTATTTATTTTGTACAATTATAGTTATTTTTTTATTCTAAAAATCGTTTAGTGTTTATTTCTAAAAAGCAGATCCAGGGGCGATTCAAGTGATAAGAAACAAGAGATGCGCCATCACTCGTGCCGCCATGCTTACAATAAAAATAGAGTCTGTTAAGAAATGTAAGGTTTTTTCATGGCTGATCAGTTAATTCGGGCTACAGCGGCAGAGGGTGGAATTCGCGCCGTTGGTGTCATCACAACACGCCTTGCACAAGAAGCTAAACAGCGGCACAACCTCTCCTACGTAGCGAGTGCGGCGCTGGGACGCGCTATGTCATCGGGACTATTACTTGCCTCTAGCATGAAGCGTGAGGGGTCAAGGGTCAACATCCGTGTCAAGGGCAATGGGCCACTAGGTGGGCTACTTGTAGACGCGGGATTGGACGGAACGGTGCGGGGTTATGTGGAAAACCCAACTGTGGAACTGCCTCCGAATGCCAAAGGCAAACTCGATGTAGGCGGTGCTATAGGTCGGGATGGATATCTGTATGTGGTGCGCGATGTTGGATACGGCTACCCTTATTCCAGTACCGTTGAGCTGGTTTCGGGGGAAATTGGGGATGATGTCGCTCATTACCTGGTGACATCAGAACAGACACCCTCGGCGCTAGTGGTGGGTGTATTTCTGGAGGCTGGCAAAGTAACCGCGTCTGGCGGTTTACTGTTGCAAATCATGCCCAAGGCGGAGCGAGACGAGCAACTGGTGCAAACTTTAGAATCTCGAATGCAGTCGCTGGCGGGGTTTACGCCTTTGTTACAGGCTGGTAAGACGCTGCCGGAAATTTTTGAACAGCTACTGGGAGACATGGGTCTGGTAATATTACCAGAAGTCCAAATGGTACGTTTTCACTGTGGTTGCTCCATGCGTCGGGTTTTGGGTGCATTAAAGATGCTGGGTGAAGCAGAACTGCAAGACATGATTGAAAAAGATGATGGAGCAGAAGCTACTTGTCATTTTTGCGGAGAAGTTTACCAAGCGAGTAGTGACGAATTGGCAGCGCTGATTGAAGATTTACGAGCAGGGTCTGTTTAGCTGTAAATGGCTAAGGTGAAGATGGCTAAATGAACAATTAGCAATTAGAAAACAACTCCGGATAGAGGTAGCTTTTTCTGGCTTATAGGAGTAGCATTGCAACTACTGTATGTGCTAGAAAAGCATTCGTCCGAGGCGAAGCGTATTGTGGTGTGAGTAAGCTATGACCAGAAATCCGGAAATTCCAGAGCGCGGGCGTTTAGGCAAGTCTTCCAATCGCGGTTGGTCAGGAGATAAGAAATCGCCTGCCTCTGGGAGTCCGAGCGATCGCGTCTCCCCAAAGGCACCCGCTCCTAAACGCTCATCTCCACAAGATAGTCGTCCTAGCCGTTCGGCGGTTAATACTCCACAAGGGCTTGAGCCTAATCCATCTTTACAGCCCCAGTCACCGACAGAAGAACCCCAGAAACCTAAGAAAAAGAGGGGTGTACGCTTGCCGACGAGTTGGGCGTTTTGGGGGGCGTTGGTCGTCCTGCTCTCTGGTGGGATGGGATTTATGGCGGTGGCGCTGTTGTTTAAGCTGCCAGCTTTGCCTAATTGCCCAGCGATTTTTTGGCCTACTGCTAGTGCTTCGCTACGACTAACCTGCGCTCAGATAGCGGCTTCTAAGCAGACGGCGGACAATTTGCTTTCAGCGATCGCGTTGGTGAATTCTCTGCCAAAAGATCACCCCCTGCGTCCGGAAATTGACCGCAATTTGGAAGAGTGGTCACTGGATATCTTGAAATTAGGCGAGGAATCTTTCCAAGCGGGAAATTTGGAGGATGCGATCGCAGTGGCGAGGAAAATTCCCACTGGCGTTCCTGCTTACAAGTTAGTAGATGAGCGCGTAACTCGCTGGCAGTCTATTTGGTCAAAGGCAGAAGGATACTATGAAAAAGCCACTGATGAAGTGCGCGAGTCTAACTGGACTCAGGCTTTTCGGGAAGCAGTGCAACTGGTTTATTTAGGAAATAACTACTGGGCTACTACCAAGTACGATGAACTGGTTAGTTTGATTCAGGCGGCGCGGGAAGAAAGCGCCAAGTTAGATAAAGCGTTCCAGCTCTCCAGAAGCGGGGGATTAAATAATCTCTTGGAGGCGATCAAACTAGCACAGGCAATTCCTGCAAACAGCTTGGCATATAAGGAAGCTCAAGGTGCTGTGACAGACTTTGCGCGGAAATTAATTGATATGGCTCAAGAGGCGCTAGATAGAAAAGACTGGCAAACCGTAATTTTAATTACGAATAAAATTCCCGAAAGTCTCAATCTACAAGTAGAGGCTCAAGATTTAAACGATTTGGCTAATGCTCAGTCTCGCGCCGCACAAGGAACTGTAACAGATTTGGAAGAAGCGATCGCGCTTGCCCAAAAGCTAGATTTAGGGCGACCATTATACGATAAAGCCCAGGAATTAATAACTCGTTGGCAGCGAGAAATTGAAGATGTGGCGCATCTAGAACGGGCGGGAGAATTGGCAAAAGGTGGAACTGTAGGCGATTTATCAGCAGCGATCGCGGAAGCCCAGCTGATTCCCAGCACTAATCCTCGTTACTCGCAAGCAAGAGCGCAAATTAGTAACTGGACAAGTCAAATTGAAACCATAGAAGACCGTCCCTATCTCGATAGCGCCGAACAATACGCGAATTATGGGGATGCTGGTTCCCTCTCTGAAGCCATTAACCAAGCTAGTCAAATTCGCCAAGGACGCGCCCTTTATAGCGAGGCTAGGGGCAAAATCCGCCAGTGGACTGAAAGAATTGAGCGTCAGCAAGACCAGCCTTACCTCGACCAAGCGAAAGCCTTGGCTGATGCAGGCGATTTATCCGGCGCTGTTGCTACAGCGGAGCA
The DNA here is from genome assembly GCF_039962115.1 of Funiculus sociatus GB2-C1. Lineage (NCBI taxonomy): Bacteria > Bacillati > Cyanobacteriota > Cyanophyceae > Coleofasciculales > Coleofasciculaceae > Funiculus > Funiculus sociatus. Next base: position 51,766 of record NZ_JAMPKJ010000028.1, read on the forward strand.
GATTCAGCCAGGACGGGCGTTGTATCAAGAGGCTCAAAGGCAAATCGGCCGCTGGACTAACCGAATCCAACGGATAGAGGATCAGCCTTACCTCGACCAAGCAAGAGCTTTGGCGGTTTCTGGCAATCTTCCCGGCGCTATTAGCTCCGCTGGACAAATTAAAGCGGGAAGGGCGCTTTACGGTGAAGCTCAGGAAAAAATTAAAGGCTGGCGTCGGGAACTGCGATCTACTGAGATTTTGCAATCAGCTTATCAGTTAGCAAATCCAGGGACACCGGATGCGATCGCCCAAGCAGTGCAAACAGCCCAAGAGGTGCGTAACTCGGCGCGAGTCGGTTCCCAAGCTAGAGAAGCCATTAATCGCTGGAGTTACCAACTTTTATCGATGGCGCAGGATCAGTCCAGAAATGACTTGCGAAGAGCGATCGCGATCGCCCAAAATATCCCCAGCGGTACATCCGCCTACTCCGATGCTCAAGCTTCAATTGAGGCTTGGAAAAAAAGCATAGAGCCTCCAGCTTCCCTCGAAACAACGCCAAATTAGGGACTGGGGACTGGGGGCTGGGTACTAGGGACTGGGGGCTGGGGACTGGGCAAGATTCTTACCGAATTCCAATCCCCAATCCCCAATCCCCAATCCCCAATCCCCAATCCCCAATCCCCAATTCCCATCCTATTACTTGCTGATTGTAGTGGGTATCTGCACAGTAAATGTAGTCCAACCATCGGAGCTTTTTACCTGAATAGTTCCTTCTAGTTTTTCCACTAACTGATGCACCAAAGCCAAACCTAATCCGCTTCCACCTTGTTTCCAAAAATCAGCATTAGGAACCCGATAAAATTTATCGAATATTTTAGGTAAATACGCCGGCGCTATTTCGGCTTGATTAGCAATCTTAAAAATAACTGTTTTCGTTGAGTTGCTTTCTCTAGCAAAATCATTCAACTCGACGCTGATGGAAATTTCTCCATATTTTGGCGTATATTTACACGCATTATTGACCAGTTCTCTCAATATCTGTTCCAGACACACGCGGTCTGAGGTAATGGGGGGAAGGTGGGGAGGAAGATTAACTTTGAGGATTTGCTGACGCTGTTCTATACGTAATTGAAAAGGCTCGATTATATTAGATAACCAATATTGTAAAATTAAAGTTTCTAAGGATGCTTCCTGTGTTTCCGATTCTAATCTTTGCCAATCCAAGATATTATTAACCATATCTATCTCTCGGACACATTCGGCTTCTAATAGCTTCCTGTAGTACTGTTTTCGTTCTTCGTTAGGGATAACTTCTAACATTTGGATCATCATCTTCATATTTGCCAGAGGCGCACGCAGTTCGTGGGAGACTGTAGCCAGCAAATTATTTTTCTTAACATTTAAGTCTTGGAGTTCTTGGATTTTATTTTGCAGATTGGTAACGGCTTCTTGTTTTTTCAGACGAATAGCGATCGCTTCTAACAATTCCGCCCTGGTAAATGGCTTAGTCAGATAATCATCAGCCCCCAACTGCATCCCTTGGCGCAAGTCTGCTCTATCCGCTTTAGCTGTGAGAAAAATGAAGGGAATCATTGCTGTAGCCTTATCTTGGCGCAATTTATTTAGCACAGCGTAACCATCAAAATCTGGCATCATAATGTCGCAGATAATCAAATCGGGTTTGTGAACGGTGGCAAATTTTACGCCCACATCACCGTTTTCTGCACCGATAAACTCAAACCCTTCAGCCTTCAACAGAAGGCGCAGGTTGTTTCTAACTGCTGGCTCGTCTTCAATCACCAAAATCTTCTTCACAGGTCTAACTCCTCAGTTGGTTATGCACCGGAAGACAGACTCTAAAAGTTGTGCCAACTCCAACTTGACTGGCTAACATAATCCTACCCTGATGTAAATCTACGCACCTTTTGACAATTGTTAACCCTAAACCCGTACCAGTAATATTAGTAACATTGGTAGCCCGGTGGAAAGGCTCAAACAATCTGCTTTGATCTTCTACCGGAATGCCGCAGCCTTCGTCTTGAATTTGAAAAGTAGCCTCTTCATTATGGTAAGCGAGTTCAAAACGAATAGCTCTCCCCTGGGCTGAATACCTAATAGCATTCGAGAGCAAATTGCTCAGGATTTGCCGCAACAGTTTTTTATCTATGCAAGCCATGAGGACAGGATATTGGCTGACAAAGACAATTGTGTGTCCAGCATCTGTAAGTTGGATCTCGGCGATCAAGGCGCGGCAGAACTCTACTAGCTCCAGGGGTGCCGGATTAAACTCTAGTCTACCTGCTTCTGCTTTACCTATCGTTAGCACATCATTTAACAACTGGTTCATGTGCTGCACAGAAGATTGAATCAAATGCAGTTGTTGTAGTCTTTCCTCTGGACTCCATTGTTCGCCGTAATATTCAAGTAGTTCGGCGGAAGACAAAATCACGCTCAACGGTGTGCGGAACTCGTGAGAAGTTATGGAGACAAAGCGAGATTTAAGTTCGCTGAGTTCTTTTTCTTTGTTTAAAGCATTAATAATTTCTTCTTCTGCCCGTTTGCGCTCGGTTATGTCTATGCACGATCCGATGTAACCAGCAAAGCTACCATCGGGTGTATTGCGTGGGATACCCATATCAATAACCCAACGATAATTACCATCAGCACGCCTGAGGCGGTATTCCGCCTGCACTTGTTTGCGGTCATGGAAGGCTGAATAATAGGTGTCTATAAAACTATATAAATCATCAGGATGTATGCTTTCCATCCAACCGTTGTTTAATTCTTGTTCGAGGCTGCGTCCAGTAAAATCTAGCCAAGCTTTGTTAAAAAATGTACTAACACCGTTAACCTCTGCCACCCAAATCATTGCAGGTACAGTATCAGCCATAGTCCGGAAGCGTTGTTCACTCTCGCGCAAAGCTTCTTCCATCTTTTTGCGCTCAGTCACATCGAGAACTAGAGACAGCAGTGATACTAATTTGCCTGATTCATCTAATAGCGCTGAATTGTACCATTCGCAATAAACAACTGAGCCATCCTTGGTGTAATTGCGATTTCGCGATACATTACGTTGTTCGCTGCTGTCGATTAAGCGCGCCATCGTGCTATTAACAGCTTTTATATCAGAGGCAAAGATAAACTGCCATTTATTCGGACTTAATCCTAGAACTTCGTCGCTATGCCAGCCGAAAACTTTTTCGGCTTCCGGCGACCAACGGGACACACGAAAGTTTGAATCCCATTCTATGACTGCTAAGGGCGAATTTTCAAAATGAAAGTTCAGTCTTTGGAGTGCATCACGCAGCGCTTGTTCGGTCTGTTTTTGAGTTGTGATCTCACGAGAAACAGCTAATACTGACTCGACTGAATTATCACGATTAAATTCAGGAACGAGACGAGATTGATAGTATTTATAACCGTATTGCATCGGGAAATTCCATTCAATAATACATTCTTCTTTGGTGTCTAAAACGTGTTGAATACTCTGTTGAAAGTAAGTGGAAGTTTCTGGGGGTAATTCTAACTCTGAAGGCTTTTGACCGATAGTTGTTTGTGGCGAGATTCCCATTGACCGTTCTACAGCTGAGTTGATGTAAAGATGGCGAAATTCACGGTCAAATCGGGCAATGATGTCAGGAGAATTTTCAGCTAATGCTTTGAATTCTTGTTCGCGGCGGTGTAGTTCTGCTTCGGCAAGTTTGCGTAGCGTAGTTTGCCGTAGGCTTTCGCTTATATCTTCTACTGTGCCAACATGACCGATGAGTTCGTCTTGATCTGAAAACATGGGGGATGAGCGAACGTGAACCCAACGCACGATTCCCTCTCCTACAAGCAGGCGAAACTCTGATGCGTATTCTCTGCCTTCACGAGTATATGCTAACCAGTCGGAGAAAACGCGATCGCGTTCTTCCGGATGAACAAAGTGCAACCATCCTTGTGCTAAACTCTCCTCAAAAGTGCAGCCACAGATAGCTTGATAACAGGGGTTGGTGTAGGTACAGTTACCGTAGATATCTGTTAAAAAAATCCCCACAGGCGAACAAGCACTCAAACAGCGAAACCGTTCTTCACTTTCTCGCAACGTATCCTCTAATAGCTTGTGTTCTGTAATATCGCGGCTGAAGCACCGTGCATGAATAAATTTACCGTCTTCCCATAACACATTTGAGTCAATAAGAACATACTTAATTGAGCCATCTTTACAACGAAGTTGAGCTTGATAGTTATGCAGCGTTTCATTTCTACTTAACCGTTCCAAAATGTCATTAATTACTTCAGGATCGGCGTGGAACTCGCTAATATGGTGTCCTAAATATTCCTCTCGCGTGTATCCTAGAAGGTTTAGTTCAGCTTGATTCACCCGCAGAATCTTCCCATCTACTCCTACCCAGTGCAAACTCACAGTAGCATTCTCGAAGAAATCAGAAAGTTGCTGTTCGCTACGGCATAGTGCTGACTCCGCCTGCTGACGTTCCATAATTTCTTGCCGCAGTTGATTGTTAGCTTCTCTTAATGCAGCAGTACGTTTTTCAACTCTAATTTCTAGATTTTCATTAGCTTGCTTCAGTGCAGCTTCAGCAGCTTTGCGCTCTGTAATATCGCGGGAATTGACAACAATGCCTGCTACAAATGGGTTAGTCAGCAAGTTGCTAGCAGTTGACTCAAGCGCACACCAAGATCCGTTTTGATGTCGCCAACGGTACTCTACCGTTAAGGTCATCCCTGGATTTTCAATGAACTCATGGAAAATTTTAATTATATTACTAACATCTTCTAGATGAATTAAATCAAAACAATTTTGACCTATCAAATCTTTTGGTTTGTATCCTAAAATTTTTTCAATCGAGTCGCTTTCATATTGAATGATTCCATCTCTATCAAGAATTGTGATAATATCCGAACTATTTTGAATCAGGGAACGGAATTTAGCTTCACTTGCAGCCAGTGCTTCTTCAGCCAACTTACGCTCAGTAATCTCTGCGGAAATACCAAGAATGCCGATCAAATTCCCTTCCGCATCGTGAATAGGCGCGTTATTAACCATCACTGGGAAGCAAGAGCCGTCTCGACGTTGAATTAGAAATTCTCCTGACCAACTCTCACCAAGCTGTAAGCGAGACATAATCTCAAATGCTTGCTCTTTTGAGACCTGCGCCGGAGTAATGTTAATAATATTTTGTCCTAATACTTCCGCTGCTAACCAACCGTATAATGTCTCAGCATATCGGTTCCAATAGATGATTGTGCCATCTAAATTAGTTGCGATAACTGCTTGTCCAACTGCATCTAATAGACGCGATTGAAAGTATATTTCTCTTTCAGCAGCGTTGGAAGCCGGAATCTCTTGCCCAATTACAATGACTCCAGAAGGTACGCCTTCGGTATTCATTAAACGGGTAAAGTTGCAATTTAATATGCGTTTACGTCCATCACGGCTCAAAATTACATTTTCAAAATCTTTGGAGGGTTCTCCTGCTAGTATCTTATTTATATTAGCAATGACGGTAGCCCGAACCGTTTCAGGTAAGAAGAAATCAACATAGTTTTTCCCTATAACTTCTTCCCTTTTCCAGCCATAAATACATTCGGCTTGAAGATTCCACTCGACAATTTGATAGCTGAGTGACAGGCAAATAATTACGCTTCCAGCAGTCTGAATCAGAGAACGAAACCTTGGCTCGCTTTCACGCAGAGCATCAGATGCTCGCTGATACTCATTGAGTTCAGTTTGCGCCTGTTGAAGTTGTTGTTGAAGTTGCAAGAGTGCAGCGTTTAAGGAAGTGATAACTGCCCTCTGTTCTACTGTGCGTTCCCGTACCTGTTTTTCTAGTTCAGTATTGTAGTAATGCAGTAGTTTAGCTTTTTTGGCTTTTAGCTGACGGATTAATTGTGGCTTTAGCGTAGCCTGTACAGAGCGTACTTGCCTTCTCAATCTAGGCATATTTTTCTGAGTTTTTTATCTACATTGTGTCAAAGTTAACCTTGTGACGACCTGAGAAGCAAGAATAGACTTCTTGCAATCAGCCCTGAACTTTAGTTCGGGCTGAAAACTCAATAGGACTTACGCACTTGGAACCAGGAAATCAATTTCCTGGCTAAAAGCCCAAGTCAGTTGAAACTGACTAAAAAGCCTCAAACCAACCCATTGAAATGGGTTTGAGCTTTGAGCCGGAACTTTAGTTCATGGCAAGTGGGTAAGTTATGACTCAAGTTTGTTAAAACAAACTGAAATGCTTGCTTTATATGCGATCGCGCAAGCTGGGTTCAGAGTGACTTTCAGAGGCTTATCAGTTTTTGGTATTTTCGATTTGCCTTACCACAGTAAGGGCTGAATAACTAACGCCTGCTGTACCTTCGCCGGGATGGGTGGAGTCTCCCACTAGCCACAGATGATTGACAGGTGTACGATTGGCAAAGCCAAAGGGGCCGAAGGTGGAAACTCTTTGACCAATACCGCCAACAATACCGCGATCGCGACCTGTGAAATTGGCAAAGGTGCGGGGTGTAGCGGCTTCTTGATGCACAATAGTTTCCGGTTTCAGGTGGAAGAATTGCCAAAGGTGTGCGATCGCATCCTCAGTATACTTTCGCTTCAGTTCTTCATAATCCTCGCATTGCCACCAATTTCGGGTATCAACGAAGGAAGACGCGATGATAGTGGCTTTCCCCTCTGGTGCGCGACCATCGAACGGGTGGCTAACTGAAACAAATAAAGAGTTATTCTCCCCAATCGGGCCATCATAGTCATAAAGAAACTGCAAGTGAGGCGGACATCCTGGGGGAATAGCGCTCTCATCTACACCCAGATACACCACAAACGCTCCCGATGAGGGGGGAAGTTTATCTACTCGACGACGATATCGATTTTGGATTTTGGACGAATCGATCGGATTTTGGATTGGGAATTGGGGAAATGCTTGTTGTGTTTCTGTGTCCAACAGCTGCATCAGATTTTGCACAGTGACATTGGCTACAACATGGTCGGCGGGTTCTGTCCAAACTTCGTTGGTTTTTTGATTGCGAATGACGACAGCAGTAGCTTTACCATTTGTGGTGTGGATGCGTTCTACTATGTGGCGCATCAACAGTTTGCCACCGTCTCGCTCTAAAGAGGAGACTAAGCGATCGCTCAAAACCTGCATACTACCCTTTAGATGAAATAATCCCTGCGGTTCCTGGGAAACACTCAAAGCTGTTGCTGCGTATAACAAAGCTGTACTTTGAGCATCCACCTGGGAATAAAGCTTTAGCTGCAAATCCAGAAACGTCCTCAAACGTTGATTATCACCCAGTCCGTATAGCCGCAGCGCATCCCCCACCGTCAAAAAAGTGTAAGGCAGAGTAATCAAAGTACCCGGACGAACTGCTCTTGCCAGTTGCCACAAATCCCACAAATTTCGCGGCGGTAGCACCGGATCGCGAGATTGAAACGCCCAACTTGCTTTAAAAAGAGTTGCCAACAGTTCCCAAAACGGTTCGCTTCCTGGAAACTGCCGAGTTCGTTCAAGCTTCCACTTTTCGGGGTTTCGCCAAACATTAATCGGTGACGTTTCTCCCGGTAGATACACTGCACAAGCTGGATCGCAAGGTGTCGCCGCGGGTAGTTCAATTTCTAACTCATTAAAAATCCGGTGATGAATTCCCCCCGGTTCCAGTCCAGCAACTTGCGTAGCTCCCACATCAAAGGTAAATCCTTTGCGTTTAAATGTGGAAGCACATCCCCCAGGCACCAGCGCTTGATCCAAAACTAATACTTCGTAGCCTCGACGAGCAAGTAACGCCGCAGCTGTCAAACCACCAATTCCCGCACCGATAACGACAATGCGATCGCTTGCCATAACATTATCTTTTACATTTCTTCATACTACTTAATCATATGAGCAAACCTGGGTAATTTCCATAACCTTATCTTTACCCAAACTTTATAAGCTGTTGGGTAGCCTTACAAAAGTGAAATGGTATAAGTTATTAGCGATCGCATCCAACAAACCCAGATCAACTTAATATCGCGTTTCTCAGTTGTGTGAAATACATCAGAATAACCTAACCCCCAACCCCTTCCCTACAAGGGAAGGCGAGTAAGAATCAAAGCCTCTCTCCTTGTAGGAGAGAGGTTTGGAGAGAGGTCAGAGTGTACCCCATCCAACAGACCCAGCTAAACTTAATAGTAAATTACATTAAGTTTAGTTTTCCTGCTAGCGAAGCTACCTACCTTTACTCTGGTTAATCGGGATTTCAATCCAGAACTCAGTTCCTTCTCCTACTTCCGAGAAACACTTCAGGACTCCGCCGTGTTTCTCAACCACAATTTGATAGCTGATAGATAAGCCCAATCCTGCCCCTTTGCCAACAGGTTTAGTAGTAAAGAAGGGGTCAAACAGCTTAGGTTTCACTTCTGGGGAGATACCTGGGCCGTTGTCTCGAATCCGAATCACTACACGAGGGTTGTCGTCATTTGCTAAAACCTCAGTGCGAATCTTAATAGAAGAGATTGGGAGTTCGGTGCTAAAAATTGGAGGTTTTTGGTATCCCCGTACAAAACTCGGCTGCAAATTTTCTATAGTCCTAATAGCTAAATTCTGATAGCTGTACTCCTCCAGCGCATCAATTGCATTGGCGATGATATTCATAAATACCTGATTTATCTGCCCACCATAACACTGCACGAGGGGCAAATCTCCGTACTCTTTGATCAGCTCAATTCCCGGATTTCCCAGCTTTGCCTTCAGTCGATGCTGTAAAATCAGCAGCGTACTATCTAGCCCTTCGTGAATATTAAGTTGCTTGCTTTCCGCTTGATCGCTGCGAGAGAAGTTCTGCAAGCTAAGGACAATTTGGCGAATGCGGTCTGCTCCCAGTTTCATCGACGACAGCATTTTAGATAAGTCTTCTCGCACGAAATCTAAGTCAATACTTTCCTGTTGAACTTGGATTTCTGGTACTGGCTGAGGATAATAATGCTGGTATAGGTGTAGCAAGTGCAGCAAATCTTGAGTATATTGATCTGCATAAGTCAAATTGCCGTAAATGAAGCTGACTGGGTTATTAATTTCGTGAGCAACACCTGCAACTAATTGCCCCAAACTAGACATTTTTTCACTTTGAACCATTTGGGATTGAGTGTTTTGCAGCTTTTGCATTGCTGTTTCCAACTCAGTCGTTTGTTGTCGTAGAAAAGCAATTAATTGCTTTTGTGCAGCTTCCGATTGCCGCAACGCCTCAATAGCTTGCTTGCGCTCCGTAATATCTTCGGAAATGCCCAGTAAATATCGCGGTCTTCCTGATTCGTCGAGAAGCGGTATTTTCCTAGTGAGAAATATTCTTAAACCTCTATGTTTGGTCTGAATTTGTTGTTCGGAAATATCCAAAAGTTTTTGTTTTCCCAGCACTCTGCGCTCGTGAGCTGTTAACAAATCAGCTTGTTCTTCTGCAAATAAGTCGTAGTCATTTTTGCCGATTACATCTTCTTTCAAATAGCCAGTTATTTCTTCGCTGGCTTTGTTGCAGTAGAGAAAGCGCAGGTCATTAGCTTCTTTGATGAAAACCCCAATTGGCAGGTTTTCTACTACAGAATTAAGGAAATTTTGGAGATGCCGCGTTTCTTCTTCTGCCTGCTTGCGCTCTCTAATTTCACTTTCTAATTTTTGATTAGTCTGCAATAGCTCTTCGGTGCGCTTTGCTACCAAAGATTCTAAATTGGCGTTTACTTTGAAAAGATCAGCATTCGCCTGCTCTAGCTGGTCTTGGGTATCTGCGAAGACCCCTTGCTCCTCGCCGAATATGGAGTAGTAACGCCTCAGAGCAATTAAGGTTCCAGCGGCTAGAACAGTTATTAGGTCAATGCTTGCTTGAATTGCAAAAATGGTTGAGGCGCTTTGATGTCCGCCTACAGCTAGGGCCACGTGGGCTGAATGTCCAACGCCGCTGAAGAAAACTGCGATAGTTGCTAGTACAAGAGGATTGCTGAGTAGATGCTGCCTTCGTATAAGACCCTGAAATATTAAGAAGGCAATTGTATAATAACACGCGGCAATAAAAGTGTTTGTACTTAGATAAAGTACACTCAGCATCAGTAAAACTTACTCCTGTTAGGATAAATTCTAGTTTCAATCTAACTAACTAGCAAGAGTATCTGTCTAGAGATTGAGAAAAATGTAAAAGTTTTTGGTTACTTTAAAAACGGGGAATTAAAAAAAGTAGTTTAAAGATAGGGAATTTCATATTTTTAAAGTAGGGAAAGATAGGATAAGTGGCAAATTCATTTAAAATTCTGTGAGAAATAAAATAATAATTATTTATTTTGAATAGCTTGAGGAATTGAATCAGAGGAGAAATATGGTTGCCTTGCAGAAGCGATCGCTATCCCAAAACCTGAGATAGTTGGCACGGGGACGCTGCCCCAGACTGGTTAAAATAAAAAAAGAAACAGTAGAACAACACATGACCTCAACCCTGTTCAAAATCGCACCTGCACCCGCTCCTACCCTGCACAAGTTGCCCAACGGTCTAACCATTGTGGCTCAGCAGATGCCTCTTGAGGCTGTGAATCTCAACATTTGGCTAAACGTCGGCTCATGTGTTGAGTCAGATCCCATCAACGGAATGGCTCACTTTTTGGAACACATGGTTTTTAAAGGGACACCGCAGCTAAAAAGTGGGGAATTTGAGCTACTGATTGAACAGCGGGGTGCGGTGACAAACGCAGCTACCAGCCAAGATTACACTCACTACTACATCACATCTGCCCCTAAAGATTTTGCCCAGTTGGCACCATTGCAGCTGGATGTGGTACTGAATCCCAGCATTCCAGATGATGCCTTTGAAAGAGAGCGATTGGTAGTTTTAGAAGAAATTCGCCGTTCGGAAGATAATCCCCGTCGCCGCACTTTCCAACAAGCGATGGAGGTGGCATTTGAACAGTTGCCTTACCGCCGTCCGGTACTGGGGCCAGCATCGGTAATTGAGCAGTTGACGGCGCAGCAGATGCGCGATTTCCACGCCAGCAACTATCAACCCCAGGCGATGACCGCGGCAGTAGTGGGCAATTTGCCTGTAGAAGAATTAATTGAAATAGTGGCAGAGGGATTTTCCACACTCGGTAGTCAGACAACAAACAACAAACAACAAACAACAAGCAACCCTGAAGCAGCGTTTAAAGAAATTGTGCGGCGCGAGTATGTTGACGAAAGTGTACAACAGGCGCGGCTGGTGATGGTTTGGCGAGTGCCAGGATTAAAGCAACTGTCCGAAACTTACCCGCTGGATGTGTTGGCGGTGATTTTGGGACAAGGCCGGATGTCGCGACTGTTTAGGGATTTGCGAGAAGATAGACACCTGGTATCGCATATTGGGGTGAGCAATATGAGCCAGCAGCTTCAGGGAGTATTTTATATTGGGGCGCAGTTACCTCTGGAGAATGTGGCAGAGGTAGAAGCAGCGATCGCGCAGCACATCCGTACCTTACAATCTGAGCTAGTAACCGAAGCTGAGATGTCCCGCGTCCGGACACAAGTGGCGAATCGGTTTATTTTTGGGAATGAATCGCCAAGCGATCGCGCTAACTTGTACGGTTATTATCATTCTCTAATGGGTGACTTAGAGCCAGCTCTAACTTACCCGGCGCGAATTCAATGCCTTGATGCTGAAGACCTTCGCATAGCTGCTCAACAGCATCTCTCCCCAGATGCTTACGGTGTGGTTGTCGTTAAGCCAGCATAATTTTTTCTCACCGCAAAGAAGAAACCCTCTAGCTACGCAAAAAGGGTTTCTTCTTTGCGTAGCGGTAATGTAGTAAAGTGTTACAGCAGTCGCTAAGGCGATTAGAACACAGCCAAATACTGAAACCTTTGCCAGTCAATCTTTTGAAGTCGATAGTCTCCAGAAAAGCCTGTGTCAGTAATTCAGGTCAACGGAATTGATTTGTACTACAACATTCAAGGTTCCAGCGAAAACGAGTCATTACTGCTGATAGCGGGGTTTGACAGTGACAGTTCAACTTGGGCTGCAATGATGCGATCGCTAGTTAAGCAGTATCAGGTGCTTCGCTTTGATAACCGAGGAGTTGGGCAAAGTGAAGCGCCAAACAGTCCTTACAGCATCAAACAAATGGCGGCTGATGCAGCCGCGCTGTTGGATTACTTGAGCATTTCTCAAGTCCATGTAGCAGGTCATTCAATGGGTGGACAGATTGCTCAAGAACTGGCTTTGGCATATCCAGAAAAAATCCAAAGTTTGATACTCCTCTCATGTTGGGCAAAGGGAGATGAAAAGTTTAATTCACTCATCAAATTGTTTGGCGACTTGACACAGAAATTAGAGGGAAGGCTTTATCAGAGGGTTCTCTTACCTTGGCTGTTTACCGATGCGTTTTACTCGATTCCAGGGGCAATGGAACAACTCATCACCTTGATTGAAAATCAACCATTTGGGCCGACACCTCATGGACTATATCACCAAAGCCGAGCTATTCTTGACAGCGATACCAGCGATCGCCTTGCAGACATTCATTGCCCTACACTCGTTATTGTTGGGAAAGAAGACCTGCTTACTCCAGTCAGATTTTCGGAGCAACTAGCTCAAGGTATGCCCAATGCTGAACTAGCTATCCTAGAGCAAGGTGGTCACGCCTTTGTGGTAGAGTCGGCGGCTACTGTAGCGAAGGTCATGCTTGATTTTCTGGCGAAGCATAGACAACGCATCCTACGGATGGGCTGAGTCGGAGCCAGGGGATTAGTGGTTAGCTGTTGCCTCGGCTGTTAGTAAGCCAGTAGGAAATCATGCTGATCGGGTACAGGCGATCGCACTTTCAGGAGAAGTCTTCCCTCTCACCAAAGCATCACTCTTAAGGCGGATTCTTCTCAGGGAGTAACTCGGCTTGAATGGAGAAGACCGTGTATGCATACGGATGGCTCTTTATGAAGCGCGACGCCACAGGCAAGTTTGTTAGCAATTGGAACTCGGAGACAAAACAAAGAGTTAGCGTATCTCTGACCAATACAGCATGGCGATCGCTTGATCAAGAAGCTCATAAACGAGGAATTTCTCGCTCTGAAGTCATTGAACGCTTTGCCCGCACTCTTGAAAGCGAACAGTTGCTCGCAGCCCAAGAAACTGAGGGCAAGGTGGCAATGATTCTTGAAAGCATTACGGATGCGTTTGTCGCCTTCGATCGCGACTGGCGCTACACCTACGTGAATCAGGCGGCGACTAAAATTCTGCACAAAATGCCAGAAGAGCTACTGGGAAAGCACGTTTGGAACGAGGTTTTTCCTGAGTTGGTCGGCGGAATTGCATATCGGGAACTACATCGGGCAGTGGCACAACAGGTTCCTGTTTCCTGGGAAGAATTTGGGGAACCTGTCCAGTGTTGGTTAGAGGCAAATGCCTATCCCTCTACAGCAGGGGTAGCCATTTATTTTCGAGATGTGACCGCTCGCAAGCAAGCGGAGGCAGAACGAGAACAATTGTTGCATGAGCTTGAAATTGAACGCGCCCGATTTGAAGCCGTTTTGCGACAGATGCCTGCTGGAGTCATGATTGCCGATGCGGCATCTGGTAAATTAGTTCTGGCTAACGAACAAACCAAGCAAATTGTTGGGTATGGCTATGAACAGTTGCTTGAGCTTGAAGACTATGCAGCCATTATTCCATCTGAAATCTTTCGCTTAGATGGTCAACTCTATTCGCCTCATGAGTATCCATTGGCGCGATCGCTAAAAACAGGTGAAGTTGTTACCAACGAAGAGATAGCAATTCATCGAGATGATGGTAACTGCATTTTCGTTAACGTCAACTCAGCACCAATTTTAGATAACCAGGGGCAGATTGTTGCAGCTGTTGCTATCTTCCAAGACGTGAGCGAACAGCAAGCTGCGCTACGCGAACGCCAACGTGTAGAGCAAGCCTTACGCGAGAGCGAATCGCGGCTACGAGGATTATTGGAGGCGAATCTCATTGGCATTATTGTTGGCGATTTTCAAGGCAATATTCTGGAAGTCAACGAGGCTTGGCTTGCCACTTTAGGTTACACGCGAGAAGAAGTTTTATCGGGAGAGGTAAACTTCCTGGAGATTACTCCACCGGAGTTTCGGCATTTAGACGAGCAAGCAATGGCACAGATGAAACAAGTTGGTCGCCATGCGCCGTTTGAGAAAGAATACATTCGTAAAGATGGTCGCCGAGTTCCCGTCTTGGTGGGAACTGCCTATTTAGGAGGACCCAACAATTTAGGTGTAGGCTTCTTAATCGACTTAACAGAGCGCAAACGCTTGGAATCAGAACTGCGGCAGCGAGAGCAACAGTTCAAAATGGTGGCTGAAAATGCCCCGGATATTATTAGCCGAATTGATGCAGAGTTTCGCCATCTTTATGTCAGCCCTTCTATAGAACTGGCAACAGGTATTCCATCAGAGCAATTTCTTGGCAAGACTGATGCCGAGCTAGGAATGCCGGAAGAAATCTATGGTGTCTGGTATGACAGTTGGCGGCAAGTCTTTGCAACAGGCTCCGAACAGACGATTGAATTTAAGTTTCCGACTTCTTATGGTGGTCGATGGTATCAGTCGCGTATTGTCCCTGAATTTGCTCCTGATGGCTCCGTGGAAACGATACTGAGTATTGCTCGTGATGTGACGGATTACAAACAGGTTGAACAGTCATTACGAGAGAGTGAAGAACGCCTGCGATTGGCACTGAGGGCGGCTCAGATGGTTGTCTGGGATATGGATTTAAAAACCAATCGAGTAGTCTGTTCTGCTAATGCTCTAGACGTTTGGGGTCTTCATGAAGGGACGGGAGAAGAGTTTTTTGCGCTCATTCATCCAGACGATCGACAACAGGTGCTCCAAACGGCGGCAGGGGCAATGGCTGGAGAACAGCCCTACGCACCGGAGTATCGGGTAATTAGTCCAGACGGCGTTGTGCGCTGGATCAACAGTCAGGGGCGAGTCTATCTGGATGAGACGGGGCAAGGAGTTCGCATGATTGGCGTTTCGGTTGATATTACAGAACGCAAACAGATAGAAGCAGAACGCGATCGCCTTTTAAAACGAGAACAGGCAGCCCGACAGTCAGCAGAAACCGAACGCAAGCGGTTGCATCACATCCTGATGCAATTGCCTGCCATGATTGGCATTGTCAAAGGCTCCGATCTTGTGTATGAATTTGCCAATCCAACGCTTCTGCAAGTGGCTGGGCGCACTCCAGACATGATCGGGAAATCAATGCGGCAGGTTTTCCCGGAACTAGAGGGGCAAATTTACGTTGAAGCGGTCAAGCGCGTTTACCAGACAGGAGAACCGTTCGTTCGGCATGAGTCACCGGCTTACTGGGATCGGAACGGCGATGGTGTGTTGGAAGAAGCATTTTTCAACTTCATCTTTCCAGCTTGGCGAGATGCTGAGGGAACGATTCAAGGGGTATTGCTTTATGGTATTGAGGTGACAGCCCAGGTACAGGCTCGGCAACAGATTGACTCACTGCTAGCAGAACTTCAGGACAAGGAGAGACAGCAGCAATTCCTGATCGAATTGAATGACGCGATTCGTGCCATTCAAGACCCCAAGGAAATTATGTGGCAAGTGGTTTGTTCCACAGGGCAACACTTCCAAGTCACTCGCTGTACCTACGGTGAAATTGATTCTACTCAGGAATACGTCATCGTCGATCGCGACTATTGCAATGGTGTCATCAGCATCGTCGGTAGCCATCATATGGATTCATTTGGCCCTGAACTTATTGCTGAGTTGAAGCAGGGCAAAACTATTGTCGTAGATGATGTTGATCGCGATCCTCGGACTGCCGGATCGGGGAGTGCTACCTTTGACGCAATCCAAACTAAATCTCTCCTGTGTGTTCCATTGGTGAAAGAAGGGCGATTTGTTGCAGTGTTAGTGTTGCACCATGTCTCTGTTCGCCACTGGACGGAGGAAGATGTGGTGCTAATGGAGCGAATTGCTCAAAAAACCTGGCTAGCCGTGGAGCGATCGCGCTCAGAGGAGGAATTGCGAGAAAGTGAAGCTCATCTGCAACTCGCTCTGAAGGTTGGACGCATGGGAACGTGGGACTGGGACATGCAGACCGATGCCTTGCTTTGGTCAGAAGGTCACTTCACGATACTAGGGCTAAAACCAAATGAGTGCGAACCGGGCTATAAGGTTTGGGCAAGTCGGGTTCATCCTGATGACCTAGCAGAAGCTGAGGCAAAACTTCAGCAAGCCATAGCTGACATGAAGGAGTATCACCATGAATATCGCCTGCGTTGGTCAGATGGCTCCATTCACTGGGTCGAAGCGAGAGGGCAGCTTACTTATGATAGTCAGGGAAATCCCAAGCATTCGATCGGAGCCGTCATTGATATCACAGAACGCAAGCAAGCGGAACAGGAACGAGAACAACTACTAGAGCGCGAACGCATTGCCCGTTCTCAGGCAGAAGCCGCACAGCACCAATTGGCAACTATTTTTAATACATCCCCGATTGGACTTGCCCTGTTAGATGCCGAGCAGCGATTTATTGCCATCAACGAAGCCTTAGCAGAAATTAATGGATTAACCCGCGAACAACACTTAGGACAATCCATTGCAGAACTTTTTGGCCAGTCCGATCCTCAATTAGTTGAAGTCTTTGATCAGATTTACGCCACAGGGAATCCTTTCATTTCACCAAACTTTGCGGTGAATGTTCCTGGACGCAGCGATCGCCGTCCCGGTTACTACAACGTTTACTATCTTCCGACTGTTAACTCAAATGGTCAGGTAGAAGGGGTTCTAGTCTATGTAGTCGATGTGACTGAGCGCGTCAGATTAGAGCTTGCCCAACACTTTCTCTCTGAGGCAAGTGCCGTGCTTGCCTCCTCCCTCGATTATCAAACGACTCTAGAGCGAGTCGCGCAGCTTACAGTGCCGGAATTAGCGGACTGGTGTACGGTTCACATGATAGAAGAGGATGGTGCGATCGCGCAGATTGCAGTGGCTCACATTGACCCTGCCAAACTGGAATGGGCATATGAAATTAGAGACAAGTATCCTCTGAACCCGGATGACCCTCGCGGTGCTGCATTGACCTTGCGAACGGGGCAATCTGACTTGATACCCGATATTCCCGATGAGTTACTGGTACTCTCAGCGCGTGACGCAGAGCATTTAGAGATTCTGCGGCAGGTTGGATTCAGATCTGTAATGACGGTGCCACTACGAACTCAGGCACGAATTCTAGGGGTCATTTCCTTTATCTGTGCCGAATCTGAACGACAGTACACCCCAGCAGATTTGCAACTAGCAGAGGAATTAGCGCGTCGTGCTTCTTTGGCGATCGACAATGCTCAGTTATACCGGCAGGCTCAACGCGATCGCGCAAAAGCAGAAGCCGCTAACCGGATTAAAGACGAATTTTTAGCCGTATTGTCCCACGAGTTGCGATCGCCCCTCAATCCGATTCTGGGCTGGACAACATTGCTCAGAACTGGGCGACTCGATGCCACAAAAACCCAGCAAGCCCTGGAAACGATCGAACGCAACGCCAAGCTGCAAGCGCAATTAATTGAGGACTTGTTGGATGTTTCCCGCATTCTGCAAGGAAAAATGACGTTAAACGTCGCTCCTGTGAATCTAGCAGCAATGATAGAAGCCGCCCTGGAAACGGTACGACTGGCAGCCGAAGCCAAACACATTCAAATCCAGACTATATTTAATCCGATTTCAGGAACGGTTTCAGGTGATACAAATCGCCTCCAACAGGTCGTCTGGAACCTGCTTTCCAATGCTGTGAAGTTCACCCCAAGTGGAGGACGAATCGAGGTGCAACTAGCGCAAGTTGGTACGTATGCTCAGATTCAAGTCAAAGATACTGGAAAAGGCATCAGTCCAGACTTCTTACCCTACGTGTTTGACTACTTCCGTCAAGAAGATGGCACAACAACCCGACAATTTGGCGGATTGGGATTGGGACTGGCGATCGTCCGTCACTTTACCGAACTGCATGGAGGAACCGTTCAAGCAGACAGCCTAGGACAGAACTTAGGGGCTACATTTACCATCCGGCTACCGTTAAACATCGTAGAGCCGGAACCCACTTCTGATGACAGGCATCCAGAAAGTGCGACAGACTTAGCAGGGGTTTATGTCTTGGTGGTGGATGACGATGCAGATATGCGGGAGTTGGCAGCATTCACCCTAATGCAATCTGGCGCACAAGTTACGACTGCCGCTTCGGCTACACAGGCGTTGACTCTTCTGAATCAATCTGTCCCCGATTTGCTGTTATGTGACATTGGGATGCCAGAGATGGATGGCTATTCCCTGATTCGGCACATTAGAAAGTGGTCACCTGAAAAGGGAGGTATGATTCCTGCGATCGCACTTACTGCCTATGCTGGAGAGATCAATCAGCAGCAAGCCTTAGCTGCCGGATTTCAGGTGCATATCTCCAAGCCTGTCGAACCTGAGGAATTGGTAAAAGCGATCGCCCGTTTGCTTAAACACTGAAGGACTTAGATTTTAGGCAGGTTGTATCTTGATTCCCTCAAAATAACTGACACAATAGGTAAGTAGGCAGGACTCACCACAATGAAAGTTGATCGTACAAACTCCTTGAATCATCGACAAGAGCTTACCATAAATTTTACTCAGGAGTTTTGTGCGGACTGCCAAGTGAGCGGAGCACGATTTGCGGCGATCGTAGATCATATGGCTGAGGCATTCATTTCCATTAATTCACAGTGGCACTGCACCTATGTCAACCGTAAAGCAGAACAGCTTTTAAATAGGAAGCGGCAAGACCTAATCGGCAAAAATATATGGGCAGTATTTTCGGTCGAGCCTACCTCTGAGCTATATCAGCATTGTCATCGAGTAATCGTAACGCAAACTGCAATCGAGTTTGAAGAACACTATCCCTCACTCAACAAGTGGTTGAAAATTCGCGCAATTAAGAGTGAAGATAGCTTACTCCTTTACTTCCAAGATACGACCCAAACATCTCAAGCCGAGCAACAATTGAAAGCCGAAATCGCCAAGTGCCAGCAGGTGGAAGCCACTCTTCAGAAAGAACAGGACTTTTTGAAGGCAATTCTAAACAACGTTCAAGCAGGCATTGTGGCTTGCGATGCAGAGGGCATATTGACTGTATTTAACCAAGCAGCTAAAGATTTTCATGGATTACCTCAACAGCCAGTTCCACCGGAGCAATGGGCTGAGTATTATAACTTGTATTTGTCCGACGGCAAAACACCCATGAATACAGAGGATATTCCCCTGTTCCGGGCATTGCAAGGACAGAACGTTCGTGATGTGGAAATGATGATTGTTCCGCAGCAGGGAACTGCCCGAACGCTGTTAGCAACTGGACAGGCGATTATTGCCGCCAACGGCGAAAAACAGGGTGCTGTTGTCGTGATGCACGACATTACACAACGCAAGCAGGCAGAAACTGCTCTGCGCGAGCGTGAAGCGCAATTATCGAGCATCTTCCAAACTATTCCTGATGGCATCACCATTCTAGATTCTACCGGACAGATTATTGCCGCAAATAGGGCAGCAGAGAGGATTTTAAGATTGACTCGCAGTAACATTGTGGAGCGAGACTATAACGATCCATCCTGGTTCATTACAACCGTGGATGGTCATCCTTTCCCAGAAGATGAACTGCCGTTCGCGCGGGTGATGCAAACAGGTCAGGCTATTTATGGCATTGAACATGCCATTAACCATGCCGATGGCACCCGCACGATTCTCTCGATCAATGCTTCCCCTTTGTTAGACGAAGAAGGGCAAATTATCAATGTCATTGCTGCTTTAAGCGACATTACTGAGCGCAAGCAAACCGAAGAAGAACGAGTACAGCTTGTTCAAGAACAGGCAGCCCGTGCCGTAGCAGAGAATTCTCAGCAAAAATCAGCATTTTTAGCGCAAGTGAGTGCTGTTCTTTCTTCTTCACTGGAGTATGAACAAACCCTCCAAAGCGTTGCAAAGCTGGCAGTTCCTTATTTTGCAGATTGGTGTAGTGTCGATCTGCTGAATGACGATCGCACAATCAGTCGTGTTGCAGTTGCTCATTCAGATCCCGAAAAAGTGAAGTTGGGCTGGGAGTTGGCTCAACGCTTTCCCAGACATCTCGATGATGGGTATGGCATTACTAAAGTCATGCAAACAGGACAGGTTGAAATTGGGATTGAGATTAAAGATGAACAGTTAGTTGCCACAGTGCCGAATGCTGAATACCTGGAAATCTTACGTGGAGTTGGGTTAAAGTCCTGCATTATTGCACCGCTACAGGCACGCGGGCGCGTGTTGGGTAGCATTACCTTTGTGTTTACTGAATCCGATCGCCGCTATCGCCTGGAAGACATTGGCCTGGCTGAAGATTTGGCTGGGCGAGCAGCAATCGCCATTGATAATGCTCGTCTCTATAAGGAAACACAACAAGCGAAATTAGCCGCCGAACTCGCTGCTAACCGGACGGCTCGACTGCTGGCGGTGATGACGGCTTTGTCTGAATCGCTAACCTCGGCTCAAGTGGCTCAGGTGATTATTGAACAGGGAATGTCCGCACTGGGAGCGAGTTCTGGTTTGGTTGCCGTATTAAACCAGGATGCAAGCGAACTGGAGATTATTCAAGCGATCGGGTATGAGCACGTAGGAGAATTTCAGCGCAGTTTTTCAATTCATGCGCCCTATCCTCTCGCAGAAGCTGTGCGAACTGGGCAACCTGTTTGGGTAGAAACTATTGAAAACCGAATTGCCCGTTATCCTCATTTAGCCCAAGCTTATGCCAAGGCTGGTTCAGAAGCCTGGATTTCAGTGCCATTGTTGATTGAAGGACAAGCCGTCGGTGGGCTATCGCTGAGTTTTTCGACCGTTCCCCGACTTTCCGAGAGCGATCGCGCTTTCGTTTTGGCACTGGCACAGCAATCGGCGCAGTCGATCGACCGAGCACGGCTCTACGAATCAGAACGGCAAGCACGGGCACAAGCAGAAGCGGCTAACCGAATTAAAGATGAGTTCTTAGCTGTCTTGTCGCACGAATTGCGAACTCCGTTGAATCCGATTCTGGGTTGGACTCGACTGCTGCGAAGGGGAACCCTCGATTCCAGCAAGACGGCGACAGCTCTCGAAACGATTGAACGCAATGCTGAGCTACAAGTTCAACTGATTGAGGACTTACTGGATATTTCTCGTATTCTGCAAGGCAAGCTGAGTTTGGACTCTACTCCAATTAATTTAAAAACAACTGTTACAGCCGCGATCGAAACAGTGCGTCTAGCCGCAGAAGCGAAGAACATTCAAATTCAAACTCAGCTTGAATCGACTGGGGGGGAGGCGTTAGGAGATGCTGCCCGATTGCAACAGGTTG
Organism: Funiculus sociatus GB2-C1; assembly: GCF_039962115.1. Taxonomy (NCBI): domain Bacteria; kingdom Bacillati; phylum Cyanobacteriota; class Cyanophyceae; order Coleofasciculales; family Coleofasciculaceae; genus Funiculus; species Funiculus sociatus. Next base: position 73,097 of record NZ_JAMPKJ010000028.1, read on the forward strand.
TCTGGAACCTGCTCACCAATGCCATTAAGTTCACCCCAGCCGGAGGTCGAGTTGAAGTTGAGCTAAAAACGATTGATTCCTATGCTCAAATTCAAGTCAGGGATACGGGGAAAGGGATTAAGCCAGAGTTTATTCCCTATGTCTTTGACACGTTTCGACAAGCCGATAGCAGTATTACTAGAACATTTGGTGGGTTAGGGCTGGGATTAGCGATCGTGCGTCACCTCGTTGAGCTACATGGTGGCACTGCCAAAGCCGAAAGTTCTGGAGAAGGGCAGGGAGCAACATTTACCGTCACTCTTCCGTTGTTAGCCAGGAGAAATGATGCAAACAGTGACCAGAAGGACAATCTATCACTCAATGCTCACACTTCACCCTTGGCTAGATTATGTATCTTGGCAGTCGATGACGAAGTAGACAATTTAGAGTTAGTTCAATTTATCTTGGAGGGAGCGGGAGCCACCGTAATCTGTGCATCTTCAGCAACAGAGGCGCTACAACAACTTGATAAATCTAAGCCAGATATTTTGATTGCTGATATTGGAATGCCACAAATTGATGGCTATATGCTGATTGGTCAAATCAGACAACTATCCCCAGAGCAGGGAGGACAGATTCCCGCGATCGCACTTACTGCCTATGCTGGAGAAATCAATCAGCAGCAAGCCTTAGCTGCCGGATTTCACAGGCATCTTTCCAAGCCGGTTGAGCCGGAAATGTTAGTGCAGACAATTGAGCAATTGCTTCATCGAATTGGGTAAGGCAGAGTATTAGACATCTGCGGGAAATTAAGATTCAGCTACCTCGCTACAAGAATCTCAGGTTAATTATCGAAGATGTCTTTTGAGTATAGTGTGGGAGGATGTCACGTCTTGAGGACTAGCCTAATGCTGCTTGGCATAGATTTAGGAACAGGGTCTGCTAAGGCATTGCTCCTAGCGACAGACGGAACCACTATAGGTGAAGCATCAAGCTCTTATCCTGTTCATGCACCCCACCCTGGATGGGCTGAGTCGGAACCAGGGGATTGGTGGTTAGCTGTTGCAAAAGCTGTTAGGCAGGCAGTGGGAAATCACGCTGATCAAGTACAGGCGATCGCACTTTCAGGGCAAATGCACGGTGTTGTCCTAGCTTCGGAGTCGGGTCAGCCCCTGCGTCCTGCTATCCTCTGGGCAGATACTCGTAGTGCCACGCTTAGCGCTTATCATTCGCTCGATGCCGCTATTCTAGAGCGCTTGGGCAACCCGATTACGGCTGGAATGGCGGGGCCAACTTTGTTGTGGCTACGAGAACACGAGCCTACTGTCTACACCGAAGCGCGTTGGGCACTCCAGCCAAAAGATTGGCTACGGTTACGGATGACTGGAGAAGTTGCAACCGAACCCTCTGATGCCAGTGGTACTTTGCTTTACGATGTTGTGTCGGACAACTGGGCAGAGGATGCAATCTCAGCCCAAAATCTACGTTGCGATTGGTTACCAAAAATTATCCCCTCTAGTGCGATCGCCGGCTACCTGACGGCTGTTGCTTCAGAGCATCTTGGCTTAAGAGTTGGCTTACCCGTTATCGCGGGTGCTGCGGATACCGCAGCGGCAGCACTTGGTAACGGACTACTACCTGGTTTAGTTCAACTAACCATCGGCACAGCCGCTCAAATCATTACACCTCGCTCCCAACCCATTATCGATCCTCAGGGTCGTACACATCTCTATCGAGCCGCCGTACCTAACCAGTGGTACACCCTTGCAGCCATGCAAAATGCGGGGTTAGCGCTGGAGTGGGTGCGAGGTATCCTCGGCTTGAGCTG